>JBEKGV010000307.1:0-5772 GCA_050012615.1 Acetobacteraceae bacterium
ATCGCCTCATACCGGCCGGATCAGCTGCGTGGTCATCTCGGGCGCGCATTGGACAATGGCGTCACGAAGGACGAGATCGGCGAAATCATCACCCATCTCGCGTTTTATTCCGGCTGGCCGGGGTCGATGACCGCGGCACGGATCGCCAAGGAGGTCTATGAGGAGCGCGGGTTACTGTGAACCGGGATCAACCATGGACAAGAACGAACTGACCGCCTGGGCATTGGCGAATGGCTGGCAGATACTCGGCGGTTGCCCGAGCCTGACGAAACCGTCCTCCCCCAAGGAGGCGATCGTCCGACTGTCGCTGAAGGCAACGGTCGTTAACGTCGAAGTCAAGAAACCGGCCGGGAAGTGGGAGAAAGTGTCGGGGCAGGTTTACGCGAAAATCCAACCTGACCCGGATACCGGCCTGCCTCTGGGCCTCAGCTTCGAGACCATTCCGGGGTTCACAATGCTCATGCGGGACAACAAGGACCGCATGACGTTTGCCAAAATGTCGGGCAAGCCGTGATCCGGGCTGGCCTCAGCCGTGTTCAGCGACGGCGGGCCCGGCGCGCGGCATAGCGGGCGTCGCGAGCCGCCTTCGCCTCCGCGGCACGCTCGGCTGCGCGGGCGGTCTCCTCGGCCTTGCGGGCCTGAAGCTCAACGTCTTTGGCTTCCTGCTCGGCGAGGAGTGCCGCCTGCTCAGCGGCCAATCTGATCGCTTCCGCTTCACGGGCCACCTTGCGCTCCGCGGCTCGTCGCTCGCGGGCGGCCTCGATTTCCGCCTGCGCGGCACGGCGGGCGATAACGGCGGGATCGTCAGGTCCCGGCCGGGCGCGGAAGCGTTCCAGCAAGGCGCTTTTGGCGTTCGCGGAGGAGGCCAGGCGATTGTTGAAGTCGTCGTTTTTATAGGTGCTGGATTTCATGCGCCTCGTTTAGCGAAATTCGCCGCTCCGGAATAGCCCTTTCCGGGAAAGTGTCATGCGCTTGTAGGGATGCCGCGACGCCGGCACGGCCTGGCGGTTCTCGCCCAGACCGAGGAAGACCGACTCTCTGATCTGATCGCGGTTGATCGCAAGCGACAAAGCGACAGGCCCCCGCCGAGACACCGGAACGCCGTAACGGATCGAGTGATGGCGATGCGACGGCATCCGGCGCGTGACTGGAGCAGCGTGCATTGCCAGGCCGATCAATTCTGACCGGCGCTCAAAACCACGTCAGTCGCGCGCGAGGAGAAACCTATCCAAGTGTAATGAATCTCTGGCTGTCTGGCTTCTCCACTATGAATCCAGCGGTTCACCGGCCACGGGCTGGCGAATTGTGGGACCCGACAGCCGTCCGAGATTGCATTAAAGTACGAATTTAATATTTTGAGAAGCCAGAAAGCCAGAGAAGCGAAGATTCAAATCGATATTGAGCCGATTGTCTCGCGGTGGCTCGCCGACATTGAACTCATTTTCTGCCGGATCCAGGGCGTTCAGCAGTTATTAATCTTTGGTGGTTACTTTCTCCGTGAAGGACCAACGATCATGTAGCCAGATCAAAATCATGACCTGAACTACCGGGTGATCGGCTGCGCCATGGAGGTGCACCGTCATCTCGGTCCTGGGCTATTGGAGCGTCTGTATGAAACCTACCTGTGCGACGAATTGGCGTTGGCCGGTTTGTCCTTCATCAGACAGCGAGTATTGCCGGTCGTCTATAAGGGCAAAACTCTTGATGGTCACTATCAGATCGACCTTATTGTCGAGGACTCTCTCGCTCTCGAAATCAAATCGGTGCACACTCTGCTTCCCGTCCACGAGGCGCAGCTTCAGACGTATCTGCACCTCAGTGGATTGCGGCTGGGTCTGCTGATGAATTTCAACTCGGCTTACATGAAGGACGGAATCCGCCGTGTCCTCGCGCCCGATGCCGTGTCATATTATGTTCGCTGATCGATCCTTACGTTCCGCAGAACGTTTGCAGCACGCGCTCCTCCGGCTCAGGCGGCAACATGTAGCGCTCAAATCCGGGCCGCTCCTCGAACGGACGCGCCAAGACCTCGAGCAGTTGCTCGAACGGTCCGTAATCGTCGCGTTCGATCGCGGCGTTCAGCGCTGCCTCCACGAGATGATTGCGCGGGATGTAAACCGGATTCACCGACCGCATCGCGTCGCGGATCGAGGCCGGTTCGGCGGCTTCCTCGCCCAGACGCCAGCGCCAGCGGGCAGCCCAGGGATCGAAGGCTGAGGGATCGGTGAAAAGGGCGCGGACAGAGGCGTCCTTCGCCGGGTCCGCCGCGGCATCACACAGGTGGCGGAACGTCAGCGTGAAGTCGGCTTCGTTCTCCGCCATCAGTTTCAGCAGGTCGTTGACCAGGGTCGTGTCGCCCTCGTGCTCGGTGGCGAGGCCGATCTTGCGTCGCAGCCCGCCAAAATACGCGGCCTCGAAGGTTGGGCTGAACGCGGTCAGAGCATCCTGCGCGATCTCGACCGCCCTCTCCTGATTGCCGGCGTCCTGATTGTCGGCGAGCAGTGGCAGTAATGTTTCGGCGAGGCGTGCGAGGTTCCACATCGCGATGCGCGGCTGGTTGCCATAAGCGTAACGACCGCGCTGATCGATCGAACTGTAGACGGTGGCCGGATTATAGCTGTCCATGAAGGCGCACGGGCCGTAATCGATCGTCTCCCCGGAGACCGAGCAATTGTCGGTGTTCATCACGCCATGAATGAAACCGATCAGCAGCCATCGCGCCACGAGCGAAGCCTGGCGAGCGATCACGCCGTCGAGGAATGCGCGATACGGGTTCTCGGCCTTCGACGCATCAGGGAAGTGGCGGGCGATCGCATGATCGGCCAACAGACGCACTGCCTCGGTGTCCGCGCGGGCGGCGAAATACTGGAAGGTGCCAACGCGGATGTGGCTGGAAGCGACGCGGGTCAGCACGGCGCCGGGCAGGACGGTTTCGCGATACACCTTCTCCCCGGTCGTCACCGCCGCCAAAGCCCGGGTCGTGGGCACGCCCAGAGCCGCCATGGCCTCGCTGACGATGTATTCGCGCAGTACCGGACCAACGGCGGCCCGGCCGTCACCGCCGCGGGAGAACGGCGTCCGGCCGGAACCCTTCAGCTGGATGTCGAACCGCGCGCCGTCCGGGGCCACCACTTCGCCCAGTAGAATGGCGCGGCCGTCGCCGAGCTGTGGCACGAAATGGCCGAACTGGTGGCCGGCATAGGCGGCGGCGAGCGGCGCCCCACCTTCGGGCACAATGTTGCCGGCGAGAATTTGGACACCCTCGGGGCTCGCCAACACCTCCGGGTCGAGCCCGAGGCGTTCGGCCAAGCTCAGGTTCACGCGGATCAGCCTCGGCGCCGCCACGTGGGTCGGGTCGAGCCGGGCATGGAAGCGCTCCGGCAGGTTCGCATAGCTATTGTCGAAGGGAAAACGGACGGTCATGCGGTCGGTCCCCAGGTTTGTTCCACGCGACACCGGTCCCGCGCCACCTGTGGCGACACCGGTCCCGCGCCACCATGTGGCGACACGGGTCCCGCGCCACCATGTGGTGAGGCAGCGGCGCTTTGGCCACAAGTTCCGTGGCGAAGCACGAATCCGGGCACCAACCGGGCGCAGATTGAACCGTTCGGGCGGGCCGGAGAAGGGTCATTCCTTTTCCTTCGAGAGCGCCTCTCGAATGGTCTCCAACTCCTCGCGCCGCGCGGCATCGGACTTCGGATAGTGCGACTTTATGTCCTTCAGCGTATTGACGACGATTTGCGACACGATCAATCGGGCGTTGAGCTTGTCGTCGGCGGGAACGGCGTACCAGGGCGAATGCTCAGTGCTGGTAGCGCTCAGGCAGTCTTCGTAGGCGGTCGTATAGTCGTCCCAGAATTTCCGCTCCTGGATATCCGCGACGCTGAACTTCCAGTTCTTCTTGGGCTCCTCGATGCGGGCGAGGAAACGTTCGCGTTGCTCCTCCTTGGACAGGTGCAGAAAGAATTTGACGATCCGGGTGCCGCTGCCGTGCAGATGACGCTCCAGATTGTTGATGGAGCGATAGCGGAAGCGCCAGCGCTTGTTCAAATCGTGCGGCGCGCCGGCCACACCTTCGGCCAGAAGGATTTCGGGATGGACGCGCAGGATCAGGACTTCCTCGTAATAGCTTCGATTGAAGATCCCAATGCGGCCGCGCGCGGGAAGCCGGCGCGTGCAGCGCCAGAGGAAATCGTGCTGCAGTTCCTCGGCGCTCGGGTGTTTGAAGCTGGTGACCTCGCAGCCTTGCGGGTTGATGCCCGACATCACGTGGCGAATGACGCCGTCCTTGCCGGCCGCGTCCATCGCCTGGAAGATCAGCAGTACGGCGTGGCTGTCGGCGGCGTACAGGCGCTCCTGGCGCTTTTCGAGCTCGGCTACATGGGCCACCAGTAATGCTTCGTAATGGGATTTGGAATCATAGACCGGCTCGACCTTGGTCGGGCGGTGCTTCAGCTTCACCGTCTCGCCTTCGCGGACAAGGAAGGGGGCTACGTCGATGTTCATGGCCGGGAGGGTCGGCCAGCCAGTGTCCGGAATCAAGTGCTGCCTAGAAACCGTCGGGATGAGTGAATCCTGCCACACCGGATTCTGGACGTCCGGTCAGCAAGCAAGTGATTAACACGGAGGACGCGAAGGACCACCGAGTTGCACGGAGAAACGAGTATGGCGCTTCGCGCGGTAGCTGATCGGGCTCAGGACCGAAGCGCGCGATCTTTTACTGCTCCGTGGTTCCCCGTGGTCCTTCGTGATCTCCGTGTTGAGGACTCGCTTGTTTGGTCGCGGCGACAAGATCGCCCCAGGGTCACACAAGCCGGGCCTGACGCACCGCGGCGGCGATGAAGCCGGCGAACAGTGGATGCGGATCGAACGGTTTCGACTTCAGTTCCGGATGATATTGCACGCCAACGAACCAGGGATGGCCCGGCAATTCAACGATCTCCGGCAATACTCCGTCGGGTGACATGCCGCAGAATCGCAAACCGGCCGCCTCCAGGGGTTCGCGGTAATTCACGTTGACTTCGTAACGATGGCGATTCCGCTCATCGACGCTGGGGATGCCGCCGTAAAGCTCGCGGACCAGACTGCCTTCGGCCAGGATGGCGGGATAGGATCCGAGACGCATTGTTCCGCCTTTGTCATCGCTTTCGGAACGGCGCACCACCTGATTACCGCGCGCCCATTCCGTCAGCAAACCGACCACCGGTTCGTCGCATGGGCCAAACTCGGTTGAGGAAGCCCAAAGCATCCCGCCCAGGTTACGCGCCGCCTCGATCACCGCCATTTGCATGCCGAAACAAATGCCGAAAAACGGTACGCCCTTTTCGCGGGCGAAGCGGACGGCGGAGATCATGCCCGGCGTGCCGCGTTCACCAAAGCCGCCTGGCACGAGGATGCCGTGCACATCCTCCAACCGTTGCACCGCGCTGGCTTTTTCGAATTCCTCGCTATCGACCCAGTCGAGTTGAACGCGCACGCGGTTGGCGATGCCGCCGTGGGTCAGCGCCTCCATGAGAGACTTATAGCTGTCGAGCAGGTTGGTGTATTTGCCGACGATGGCGATACGCACCTCGCCTTCGGCGCTGGTCATGGCATTGACGATGTTCCACCAGCGGCTGAGATCCAGCGCGCCGCCGGCCGGCAATTCGAAATGCCGCAGCACTTCCCGGTCCATGCCTTGCTCGTGGTAGCGGATCGGCACCCAGTAGATGTTGGGGACGTCCAGCGCCGGGATCACCGCCTCGGGCCGAACGTTGCAGAACGCGGCGATCT
>JBEKGV010000308.1:0-5770 GCA_050012615.1 Acetobacteraceae bacterium
ATACAACTTCTTACTCATCACGCTGGCCGCCCCCGGCCCCTCGGCGCCTTGAATCGGCACCTGATCGACGAGATTTTGCGCGAACCATGGCAATATAAGCCTGTTCAATCGCCAGCGCTGGAAGATCGCAAACCGGAAGCTCCGGGTGCGCCCAATCGCAAAGCTCGGCCAACCCGGCCTGCGCCATCTCAGGCGTGAAACTGGCACCGTTGAACATCAATAATGCTATAACACCGTCCTAGGAATATAACTGCTTTTCTTTCTTAGTAATTGGGATTTAAATCCGCGCCAACACTTCGTCGCGGAATTTTTTCATCTCTCGCATCGCCTTCCCGGTATCGTGACCCTCGAAATCGAAATCCATCGCCGTGACGCCGATTCTTTGGCAAGCGGCGATGTCCTCGATCACATGCGCGATGGAACCGGAGAACAGTTTCCTATGCCCGTCGGAGCCGAGCGGCGCGGACTGGCCATGGCGCTTGATGCGATAGGCGATGCCCATCCTTGCCGGATCCCGTCCCGCCTTTCGGGTGAGGTCTCGCAACTTCCCAATCCCGGCTTCCAGCCTCGGCAGCGTGTCGAGCATGTTGGCCTTGTTGCTGCCGATGGGATACCAGACGTCGCCTACCCGGGCCGCGCGCCGCATCGACGGGCCGGTCTCGCCGCCGACCCAGATTGGCGGCCAGGGTTTCTGAACCGGCTTGGGGTCGACCAGCAGTCCGTTGATTTTCGTATACTTTCCCTCAAACGTCACGTGCTTCTGCGTCCAGACCGCGCGGAAGGCGTCGATGTATTCGTCGGTGACGGCACCGCGTTCCTCGAAAGGCGTGGTGGCGACGGCGTCGATTTCGATCTTCTGCCAACCGGCTCCGATGCCGATGTCGAGGCGGCCATTGGACAGCACGTCGATCGTCGTGAGCATCTTGGCCGCGACGATCGCCGGACGGTGAGGCACGACCATCACGGCGAGCACCAGCCGGATCTTTTCAGTTTTCGCGGCGATCCAGGCGGCCGCGGTCAGTTGCTCCATCCGGTGACCGGGGTCGGGGGAGTAGAATTCTCCGGACTCGGAATAGGGATATCCGGGTGAAGACACGTCCGGCAACGCGATGTGGTCCGTCAGGGTGAGGTAGTCAAAGCCCAGTTCCTCGCCAAATTTGGCGACGCGGGCCATGTCGGTGGCGGTGGCCATTGGGCCGCTGATGGGCAGGTTGAAGCCGATGAGCATTTGGGTGCCTTCCGGAAGTCACACGATGTCGGTGACCGTGATAAGGCAGACCGCCGCGAGGGCAAGAGGCGTACTGATCCCGACTTTGGGGCAAGCAGGCGTCTGTTTGACCGCCAGGCGCCAGGCGGCGGCTTGTTGGTGACCGCTTTGTCGGCGAATGATAGCTCCCCAGGAGGAAACCAATGCAAATCACCGCCGCTGTCTTCCGCGAGGTCCACCAGCCGCTGACCATCGAAACGATCGATATCGACGAGCCCCGTGGGCGCGAAGTGCTGGTCCGCACCGTTGCCACCGGCGTCTGCCATAGCGATCTCCACGTCGTCGATGGCCTCGGCCGATTCAACCTCGACCGCCCCTTCGTGCTCGGCCACGAGGGCTCCGGCATCGTCGAAGCCGTCGGAGACGACGTCACCGCGGTGAGCAAGGGCGACCACGTCGTTGCCTGCCTGTCGGGTTTCTGCGGCACCTGCCCGCAATGCCTCAGCGGCCACCCCAACGTGTGCACCGGGGGCATCGTCGGCCGTGCCAACCGGCTGTCACAGAACGGCCAGCTGTTCCAGCAGTTCGCGAATATCGCGAGTTATGCCTCACACATGTTACTGCACGAGAACTCTTTGGTGCGGATCGACCCTGATCTGCCGCTCGACCGCGCCGCGCTGGTTGGCTGTGGCGTCCTGACGGGCGTTGGGGCGGCACTGCGCAGCAGCGGATTGCAGGCCGGCCAAACCGTCGCCGTGTTCGGTTGCGGCGGTGTGGGCCTGTCCATCATCCAGGGCGCCCGCATCGGCGGCGCGCGCCAGATCATCGCCGTCGATCAGTTCGACTCCAAACTGGAGATGGCGAAGGGCCTCGGCGCCACTCACACGGTCAACTCCACCCAGGACGATCCGGTCAAAGCCGTTCGTGCCCTGACCAAAGGCCTCGGCGTCGATCACGCCTTCGAGGCCGTCGGCCTGTCGATCTTGTGCCGCCAGGCGATCGAGAGCCTCGCTGTCCGCGGCACAGCCACCATCGTCGGCGTGCTTCCGCCCGACGCGAAGATCGAGTTCCCCTGGCTCGCGATACGCCCCGAATGCAAAGTGCAAACCTCGCGGATGGGATCCAACCAGTTCCGCACCGACATCCCGAACTATCTGGAATTCTACCGCCAGGGGCGGCTTGACCTCGACTCCATGGTCTCCCGTCGCGGCACTCTCGCCGACATCAACGAGGCGTTCCGGGCCATGAAGGCCGGTGAGGTCGCGCGATCGGTGCTGCTGTTCGACTGATACCGATCACCCAAATGACTGATTATTCGCCGCAGTCGCCAATCACGTCGTGGCCGTCCACCGAGCCGGCCATCTGGAAAGAAACAACACCCCGGAGACGGGTCGATCGTGGATTTCATCTCGCAGCGGGTCGGCGCCAGCCGGTGGTGAACTATCGCGGGACAGTGCCGCGACAGATCACTGGGTCGGGCCCGGTGATGACATGTTGGGTGACCGTTCGCGGGCTTGATTCGGAAAGCGCGGGCCGAGCCGCGACGGAGCAGGATATGCCATGACCAACCACTCTCTCCTTCTCCGGAACGATCGGGATGGCATCGCGACGTTGACATTGAATCGCCCAACGGCCCGCAATGCCCTCACCGTGGCGCTCATGGAGAGCCTGGACGTCACTCTTTCCGCGATCGCCGCCGACTCGGCCGTGCGGGTCGTCATCCTTGCCGCGGCCGGCCCTGCATTCTGCGCGGGCCACGACCTGCGGGAGTTGCGCGCCACGCCGACGCGCGAAGCCTACGATGCTGTGTTCGCCCTGAGTTGCCGCCTGATGCAACGCATCGTCAGCCTGCCTAAACCAGTGATCGCGCAAGTCCAAGGTGTGGCCTCCGCCGCCGGATGCCAGTTGGTCGCCACCTGCGATCTCGCAATCGCCGGGGAAGCCGCGCGCTTCGCGACGCCCGGGGTGAATATCGGCCTGTTCTGCTCCACCCCCATGGTCGCTTTGAGCCGTGCCGTCGGCCGCAAGGCCGCGATGGAAATGTTGCTGACTGGTGACCTGATCGACGCTTACCGTGCCCGCGAGATCGGCCTGGTCAACCGGGTGGTCCCCAATGCCGGACTGGACGCCGCGGTCTCCACGCTGGCTCGCCAGATCGCCAGCAAGAGTCCCTTCACCCTCGCCATCGGCAAGGAGGCATTCTACCGCCAGGCCGAACTCGACCTCGCCGCCGCTTATGCCCTGACGGCCGAGGTCATGACACGCAACATGCTGGCTCGCGATGCCGAAGAAGGCATCGATGCGTTCCTGGAAAAACGTCCCCCGGTCTGGACCGGGACTTGATCCGCTCACGTTCTGGCCTCAACTAGCCAGCCCATGAGAGACCCCTACGAGATTCTGGGCCTGGATCGAACCGCGGACGAGGCGGCGATCAAGGCCGCCTATCGCAAGCTGGCGAAGCGCCATCACCCTGATTTGCACCCGGGCGATAAGAAGGCCGCCGACCGGTTCTCGGAACTGAACAACGCCAACGATCTGCTGTCGGACCCCGAGCGGCGTGCCCGCTTCGACCGCGGCGAACTCGACGCCGAGGGCCACGAACTCCCGCCACGCGGCCAATTCTACCGTGACTTTCGCGGCGGTCCGGGTGGCGGCTTCGGAGGCGGTCCGGGAGCGGAACGTTACGCGGGTACACAAGGGGACTCGGCCGGGTTTACCGAGGACGACATAGCCGCCTTCTTCGCCCGCCATTTCAATGCCCGCGGCGAGGGAGCCAACATGCACGTGCCTGGCGCGGACCTGCAGTACGCTCTCACACTTGGCTTTTTGGAGGCGGCGAATGGAACGTCCAGGCGCGTTTTGTTGCCCGACGGCCGTGCTTTGGACGTGAAAATTCCCGCCGGCATCGACGATGGCCACACCATGCGGCTCAAGGGTCAGGGACGGCCGGGTCTTGGCGGCGGTCCGCCCGGCGACGCCCTGATCGAGGTCACGGTCGCCCCGCATCCGTTTTTCCATCGTTCCGGTGACGATGTGATCGTCGATCTACCGGTGACGTTGAAGGAAGCCGTACTTGGCGCGTCGGTTTCCGTCCCGACGATCAAGGGTCATGTGAAATTGACCATCCCGCCCGGCTCCGGCGACGGTACACGGCTCCGCCTGCGCGGTCGGGGTATCCGCGAGGGGCACCAGTACGTGGAACTCAAAGTCGCGGTCCCGCCGGGTCAGGAACCAGCCCTGGCGGAATTCCTCCGCGACTGGACACCGTCACACCCCTTCAATCCGCGCGCGGAGATGGAGGAACCATGATGCAACTGACCGCCGTCGTGGCACTGTTCAGCGACCTTGGAGAGCCCGAACTGACCGCCTGGGTCGAACGCGGGTGGGTCCGTCCCGAACAGGCCGGCACCGGCCCCATCTTTCACGACATAGATATTGCCCGTGTCCGCCTGATCCACGATATGCGGGTCGGCATGCGGATCGAGGACGAGACGATTCCGATGATCCTGTCGCTGCTCGACCAGGTCTACGATCTGCGAGCCGGTTTGCGGGCCGTCCTCCGTGCCGTCGATGCGCAGCCCGCGCCGGTGCGAGAGGCGATTCTGGCCGCGATCAACTAGGCACGCTCGAAGCGTGGCGTTTGCCTCACGCCGGCATCGATCACCATCGGTACCTAATTTAGCGATTTTCATGATCAAACCGCCCCTGCCAGGCCCCTCGTGGTCCAGTGCCGGGGATTGTTGAGTCGATCGCGGTCGCGAGCCCTTGCACCGCGTGTGCTCCGCCAATCGTGATACGATCGTAGAGGTCTTTTACGCAAAATTATCAAAGGTCTAACGGGCAAGCCTCAGTGGATCGGTTTAAGGACGGCTATTAACGCCCGACCCAAGGCGAAGCAAACGAATGACAATGCACGATAAAAATATACCGATAGGCAACGCGTCCCGGATCGGTGATTCGCGGGCGGCATGGTCTCCGCCACCATCGCCGGGGCCATGGGCATTTTCACCAATGCGCTGAGGTCATGTTCAGCCACAAAACTGATAGGCCGGTTGGAAAATTGGCAGTTCTCGCGCGGAGGCGGCCAGAACGTGCATTGTCATCCGGATACGAACATGATGCCCGACAGTGGAAATTCGCAGGATCAATTCCATCAGATCGTCGAAGCCGCGCCCAGTGCCATAATAATGATCGACATGGTTGGCCGGGTCGAGATGGTGAATGGACAGGCCGAGCAGATGTTTGGTTACGATCGGAACGAGATCGTGGGCCAGCCCATCCAGTTGCTGGTGCCTGAGTGGTTCAGCTTTCCAAACGAGGAAACGCTCGACACATTCCTTGATGGCTCGCGGGCACACTCGATCGGAGCTCGCCGGGATCTCTACGCTCTTCGTAAGGACGGCACCAGATTTCCGGTGGAAACCGGACTCAATCCGGTCAGGACCGGCGACGGTGCCATGGTTGTCCTGGCCATCGTCGACATTTCCATTCGAAAGCAAGCGGAGGAGCGGCTTCATGCAGCACTCTTGCAGAAGGACAATCTGCTTGGAGAAATCCACCACC
>JBEKGV010000309.1:0-5767 GCA_050012615.1 Acetobacteraceae bacterium
GACGTCATGATGCCGCCACCGGTCGCGGGCCAGGCGATGGTTCGCACCACGGAGACGATCGTTTGCATTGGCGCCTCGACCGGCGGCACCGAATCATTGCGGGTCGTGCTGGAGGCATTGCCGGTGGATTGCCCTGCCATCGCCATCGTCCAGCATATGCCGGAGAAATTCACCGAGGCCTTCGCCCGCCGTCTCGATGGATTGTGCGCGATGGAGGTGAAGGAAGCGGCGGACGGCGACACAATGCTGCGCGGCCGTGTCCTCATCGCGCCGGGAAACAAGCACATGCTGCTGCAGCGGAGCGGCGCGCGGTATTATGTCGCGGTCAAGGACGGCCAGCTGGTTTCGCGTCATCGCCCATCCGTGGATGTGCTGTTTCGCTCCGCGGCGCGGTTCGCGGGCTCGAACGCTCTCGGCATCATCATGACGGGAATGGGGGACGACGGCGCGCGCGGATTAGGCGAAATGAAAGACGCGGGCTCGTTGACGATTGCCCAGGATGAGGCCAGCTCGGTGGTTTTTGGGATGCCGAAGGAAGCGATCGCGCGAGGGGCGGCGAACAAAATCATGTCGCTCGATTTGCTCGCGGGTGAGATCATGCGGGCCGGCAAGCGATGAACTCTTCCGAGAACGATCCCATGCCGCGGGTAAAGGCGCCCTCGTCTGGGACGCTGACCTGGGGCGTACCGCCCTGGGGTGTGCCGTTTGCCCCGGCGCTTCGCGAGGTGCAGGTGTCTCTCATGCAGGGCGACATCCATTGCAGTGCCGATCCCAAAATCCTCGTCACCGTGCTTGGCTCCTGTGTGGCCGTGTGCCTTTGGGACAAGGTAAGAGGTGTTGGCGGCATGAATCACTTCGTGCTTCCCATCGATCTGAATGGTGAGAAGAGTACACGCTACGGCGACGTGGCGATCGACGCACTTGAAGCGGGTCTTCTGCGCCTCGGCTGCCGCATCAGTGACCTTCAGGCGAAGGTGTTCGGGGGCGCCGCGGTGCTGCCGTTCGCGGGTGGTCAGACGGTCGGATCCAACAATGTTCAACTTGCTTTGGAAAGATTGCGCCGGGATCGCATCAGGGTGACCGCGCAGCGCACGGGCGGGACTGTTGGCCAACAGGTGCGGTTCCACACCAGGAGCGGCGATGCTTTCGTTCGCTATATTCCTGGCGGCATTCGAGGCAGATCCGAGCCTCAGGAGACCAGTCCCCCGGCCGGCGGTGACTTCGTCGCGCAGTAAAGGTGAGGTCGTGGCCGGCGTCGCTCAGGCCGCCAATCAAAACAGGAAGTCTTCCAATTCAGACCCCGGCGCTGTCTCTGGAACGACAGCTGACTGGCTCGTTCGGCCGAGGATACGGTCATGCAGCATCCGCTCGTTCGCCATCGTATAGACGCTCGCCATCAACTCGAGCATCTGCTCGACGCCCGGCGTCAGATTGGTCAGGTTGAGGAACCCGGCGGGTAATAGTTCGGCCAGATGTCCCGCGACGCCGCGCAGCACACTTTCGATTTCGTTTTGCGCGGCGAAGTCGCCGATCGATACCACGAGCAGCGCGACGACGCTGTCGCTGTCGCGCCTGAGATCCACTAACGCGACGTCCAGGCTTTGTCCCATCCGGCGTAGCGTGGCGAGCGAATCCTGCATTGCCTGCGTACCGTCCAATATAAGATGCGATTGTTCCGCCTCGGTGACGCCCGCCAACGAGCCGGTGATATTGGCGAGATTCTGGATTTCTCGCATGAGCGTGCCCGCGTCCTTCGCGAACCCATTGGCATAACTTCGCAACTCCTGCGCTATGATGCCCAACGCGAGGCCATCGCGTCCGACGCGCGCGCATTTCAGTGTTGTGTTGAGGCCCATGATCCGAATATCGGACTCGAGCGACTGCACCGTCCGTAGATGGCCGCAGAGACTGGCGGATGCGTCCGAGACCGATTTCATGACGCTGGCGACCTCGGCCCGCGCCGATTGGAAGCCTTCCAGAAGCGCAAGCGCCTCGCCAACCTGGGCTTCGAGTTCCGCGAGAAAGGTGCCGCCGCGACGGTCCGTCGCGCCATACGCCGCATCGCCCAGGGTCGGCAGCGCCTGGGCTTCGGCCGCCAGGCTGTTGAGTGCCTCGGTAATGTTCGCCACCTCGCGGCCGAGGTTCCGTGCGGCGTCCGAAAGCTGCGCCGATTGCAGCCGATGGGCCGCCATGATGAATGACCATTGCTCGTCCTCGTCGAGCGCCGGATGGCCTTCCACCGGATCCCGCTGACCTCGCGTCGCCGCGACAAGTTCAAGGGCATGATCGGCGTGTTCGAGACGCTGGCGGGTGGCGTCGCCAATCTGTAGGGCGAGGATCGCGTTGCAAGTGCGCTGGTGGATCCTTGCGCTCCCTAGTCTCACCTCCAGGCTTGCTCGGGCGGCGCGTTGGTGTTGCAGCGCGAGGGACTTCACCGTCTCGGACAGGCGTTCCATGATCGAATGGGCCGCTTCGTGTCGATGTGTCTCGAATGAAACATGCCCAGAGTGCGCCGCCGTGACCTGTTGGCGCAAGATGTCGAGTTCGGCGCCAAGCCGATCGAAGGTTGTTCTCGTAACGTCCAGGGTACGCCCGACGTCGTCCGCGAAGGTCGTGAAATCGGTTCCGGGCGCACGAATGGCGGCAGCGGCGATTTTTGAATTCACGGCGAGCGATTCAACGTCTTTGAGAGACGTCTTCATTCGCGTGATGCGTTCTCCGATCGATCCTATCAGGCACCGCATTTGCTCGAGCCTGGCGCTTTCTCCCGACTGATTCCGACCGAGTACCTTGACCCGGGCAGCGGTCTCCGAGAGGGCCCTGAGCGCCTGGCCGAGGTGCTCTCCCGTGAGTTCCGTCAGTACGGCTTCGAAACTCGATGTCAGTTTCGCGAGAATCCCGGCCGATGATTCGAGTGCCTGGCCAATCTGAAGGAATGTCGCTTCGGTCAGGTCGGACGCGGACCTGATCGCGCTTATCGCGTCGGTGAAATCGCTCACTTGAGACACGGCGCACTACCTTTAACGACTGACAGAGTGGCTCTGTCCATTGGAGGCGATTAACACCAACGGAACTAAATTCTGACCGGTTATCGCTGTCCCCTCGACGTTATGGCCGGGCTCGATCCCATAGGCGCTAAATTATAAGGACACAGCGAGCCCCGCCGCCGGCGGCGGGCGCCGGCCAGCCCACCGCAATTCATGCGTCATGGCCGGGCTTGACCCGGCCATCAATCGCCGCACGTGCCTCGCCAGATGGCCGGGTCAAGCCCGGCCATGACGCGTAATACAAGCCCGGCCATGACGCGTAATACAAGCCCGGCCAAGGCGGGTAACACAAGCCTGGCCAAGGCGGGTAACACAAGCCTGGCCAAGACGCGTAACACAAGCCCGGCCATGACGCGTAACACAGGCCCGGCCATGACGGGTAAGAGAGATATTCACCATTAAGTAGTCGCCCACCGGAAGCAAAAGAACCTAGCAGATCGCCGGGTTCGATTGCACCTTCTTCTTTGGTGGCCGCTCCCCGTAATCCATCGAGCGGCAGGGCGCGTCGCGAGTTGGCCCTGCCGCGTTTTGAATGACGGACCCGGTCAGTTCCGGTGGTGCGCGTGGTAGTAGGGATTGCGCAGAACCCGGCCGGGCAGGGCACCGCTGTGCTTGCCATCTTCCATCAGAATCTGACCGTTGACGAGGGTCATGCGGACGCCCTCCGCCGGTTCGCGGATCCGCATGGCCCCGTTCGGGAAGTCGTGAACAACCTCGTGCGGCAATGGGCGGACCGTATCGGGATCGAAAATCACGATATCCGCCACCAGGCCTGGCTGCAGCAATCCGCGATCATGCAGTCCGAAGAGCGACGCCGACTCGAAGGTCAGCCGCCGGACAGCGGTTTCCAGGGACATGATCTTCTTCTCGCGGACCCACTCGCCCAAAAGCCGGGTGCTGAAGCCGAAGCCGCTCTGGAACTGGACATGCGCACCGCCGTCCGACAGGCCGATGATCGCGTTCGGATAGTTCAGGATTTCCGAGACGGCCGCGTCATCGACGTTGTTTTCACCGTGCAGGAACGCGGTCTCGAGGTTCTCCTCGACGACGAGATCGAGGAATGCGTCGATGACGCCCTTGCCCCGTTCCTTGGCGATCTGACCGACCGTTTTGCCCTCGAGTCCCTTGTTCTTCGGCAAAGCCGCGTGCTGGACCGTCATGTAGTCCCACCACGTGCGGCTTATGCCGGGAGGATTGGCGTCGGTCTTGAACTCGACCGCCTCGTCATGGAGCTTCCCGCGAACCGCCGGATCGCTGTACGCCCGCATCTTCTCTTCGTGCGAGGCGAGCAGGATCGGATGCCAGGTCGGCAACCCGCGGAAAGTCTGCGTGTTGTCCATCGTGAAGAAGTCGGTGATGCGGTTAGGCGTGCTCATCGGATAGGCGCGGATGCCTTTGGCGACCGTCGCGTCGACGTGTGCCATCTGCTCCTTCCACTCTCCCGGGCGACGCGCCGACTGGTTGAGGTTGTTGTAAACGACGGGCCGGCCGGTCGCCTCTGACACCCGGCTCATCAGGCTGTTCTTCATTTCGATGCCGTTGCCGCCGCCGCTTTGGATGATGCCGGTGCCAAGTTCGCGCAGCACGTCGCCTAGCGCAAAAATTTCCTTTTCGTCCGCCCATAGTGCCGGGACCTGGACGCCCTGCGGATCGTAGTGGCCCTGATTGCGCGAGACCGACAGCCCGAGCGCGCCAGCCCGCATGCCATCACGCACGACATCCTGCATCGCCTTGATCTCGGCGTCGGTCGCCGTCCGCTTTTGGCATTCGTCGCCCATCACGTAATAGCGGACAGCGGAGTGGCCGATCAGATTGCCGACATTGACCCCGAGATTGCGGTCGAGCTGATCGATGTATTGCGGCACTGTCTCCCAGCCGAACTCGACGGTTCGCAACACCTCCATTGGGATCGCTTCGACATAGGACAAAAACTCGGCCAGGCGATCGGATTTTCCAGGACGCACGGGTGCCAGCGAAAGTGAGCAATTGCCGAAGATCACCGTGGTCGCGCCATGGTCGCACGAATACGAACACAGCGGGTCCCATGTCACCTGAGCGTCATAGTGGCAGTGATTGTCGATGAAGCCGGGTGCCACGATCATTCCGTCGGCGTCGACAGTCCGTGCCGCCGGTCCGCTCAACTTGCCGATCTCGAGGATCTTGCCGTCCTTGACCGCGACATCGCCTCGGTAGGCCGGCATCCCCGAGCCATCGACAATACGTCCATTTCGGATCAGCACATCATACGTCATTGGCTTGCTCCCTCGCCTGGTTTGTTAACCGTTAACCGCGTTCTTGCCGGCACGTGTAGCACGGCCCGGCGGCGATACCTAGTGTTCGCACCGATCTACGTCGGCAGAGCTGGACGCTGAGCCAACAATTTTTTCGAGTTGACCTTGGGTGTCCGCAACGAGGAGAAGCTTGGAGGGTGTTCGTACCTTTGCACTTTTCAACGAACCTGCAACGAATTTAACGCGTTGGACCTCGAATGGCAAAAATATATCACCTGGTTATTTAGTTGGTGCCCCGACCGCAATCTGGGCACATTTTAGTCGGCCGAGGTTAGTAGGTTTGCCACGACTCGGCCAGCCAATTTCCCTTCGCCGGGTTCTGCGATAGGTTACCAGGCCATGTGCCCCGCCGTCACAGACCGCTCGAAACCTCATTTCAACGGAGTCGTGCTCCGCTGGGCGCGTGAATCGTCCGGCGTGAGCATCGAC
>JBEKGV010000310.1:0-5747 GCA_050012615.1 Acetobacteraceae bacterium
CGGCCAGTGCCTGTGGGCTGAACCCGATGGAGACTAAGGCATTCCTCGCCTCGGACGAGGAGGCCGATACGGTGCACGCCGACAACCTGCGTGCCCATCGTCTTGGTATCAATGGCGTTCCCTGCTTCGTGATTGGCGGCCGGCACGCCATCGCCGGGGCGCAGGAGCCGGAAGTGATCGAACGGCTGCTGGATGTGGCCGCGGTCGACGCCGAGGAAACCTAACAGGTCAGCAAATCTGCTCCCGGCACGTCTCCGCCAAATGCGGCGCCAAGGCCCGATAATCCGCCGCCTTCGGTGAGTTCGGCCGCCAGGCAAGACCCAATGTGCGCCACGCGCCGGCGGCCGCGAGGGGACGGGTAATCAGCGAGGTTCCCTCGGTCACACCCGCCGCCACGGCGATCCGAGGTAGCAGCGTCACACCCAGGCCGCCGGCGACCATTTGAACCAGGGTATGCAGGCTCGTGGCGGCATAGCCATCCTGCGCCTCACCCTTTTCCCCTGCGAGCAGGCCGCAGACGGCCAGTGCCTGTTCGCGCAGACAATGACCTTCTTCGAGCAGCAACAACCGCTCGGTCGCGAGAGCGGCGATCGGAATCGCTGCCTGGTTCGCGAGGCGATGGTTTGGCGGCAGTGCCACCAGGAATTCGTCGCGCGCCACCGGCATCGCGTCGGCGCCGCCGCAATCGCAAGGGAGAGCCACAAGCAACACATCGAGCCGGTTGCTGCTGAGGCGATCGACGAGACGGGCCGTGGTATCCTCGCGTAGAAACAGCCGCAAATTGGGGAACGCCGACCGCAAAACCGGCATCAGTCTGGGCAACAGAAAAGGCCCAATGGTGGGGATGATGCCAAGGCGCAATGGCCCGCTCATCGGCGCGCGAGCGGTGTTGGCCGTTTCAGTCACCGCCTCCAGCGCCGCGAGCGCGGACCGTGCTCGCTCAGTCAGGTCGAGACCGAGTGGTGTGAAGACCACGTGCCGTCCCGCCGCTCGATCGAGGATCTGTGCATCGAGCTGGCTTTCCAGCGTCAGGATGCCGGCGGACAGCGTGGACTGCGTGACCGAGCAAGCCAGCGCGGCCCGCCCGAAGTGGCGCGACTCGGCGAGGGCGACGAGATAACGGAGTTGTTGCGGGCTGGGAAGAATGGTCATGACACAGTGAAGCGATCAGGCCAGACCGCCCTGTTTCTCGATAAATGAGGCGATCTCCTGAACACCCTTGCCCGCCCGAATGTTGGCGAACACGAATGGCCGGTCGCCGCGCATCTTCTTCGCATCCCGATCCATCACCTCCAGGCTGGCGCCGACGAACGGGGCGAGGTCGATCTTGTTGATCACCAGCATGTCGCTGCGGGTTATTCCTGGGCCGCCCTTGCGCGGGATTTTGTCGCCCGCCGAGACATCGATGACGTAGATCGTCAGATCCGCCAGTTCAGGGCTGAAGGTCGCCGCGAGATTGTCGCCGCCGCTTTCGATCAGGATCAGGTCAAGCGCGGGAAATTTCCGCCGCAGATCGGCGACACCGGCGAGGTTGATGCTCGCATCCTCGCGGATCGCGGTGTGCGGGCAACCGCCGGTCTCGATGCCCATGATGCGTTCCGGCGGCAGCGAACCGGCGCGGGTGAGGAACTCGGCATCTTCCTTGGTATAGATGTCGTTGGTGATCGCCGCGATGTCGTAACGCGTGCGGAAGTGCTTGCACAGCGCGTCCATCAGCGCTGTCTTGCCGGTGCCGACCGGACCGCCGACACCCACCCGCAACGGGCCGTTGGGAGAAAGACTCATGAGCGAAACAACCTCGTATACTGGGTTTCGTGCCGCATCGCGGCAAGATCGGAACGGAACGCGCAACCGCCAAGATCGTCAAGTGTCACGCCTTTTGTCGCGGTCATTGTGGCCAGAATAAGGGGCTCAAGCGCGGCGAGCGTTCGCAGTCCGGTGGTCTGGCCGAGTGGAACGAGACGCACGGCGGCGGAGATGAGGTTGCAGGTGAAAGTTTGCAAGTAGGCGCCGGCTGTCGCGTCTTCGTCGATGCCGTGTGCTCCGGCCATCGCGCCCACTGCAACGGCGTAGGGTGTGTCCTCGGGAAGTTCGGGGGGGCTCCAACCGGCCGCCGCACGCAGGAAAGCCGCGCCTTGCGCCAGCGCTTCATCGCGTCGTTCGTGGCTGGCGGCTGTGGCGAGCGCGAGACCGGCGATAGTCCGTAACGCGGGTGGATCGTTCGCGGCACGGTGTGCATGACGGAGCAGGATCGTATCGTTGCGGCCGGATCCGTGGGCGATAACCGCGGCGAGCCACTCCAGTAATGTCTCTCCGTCGCGAATATCGAGTGTTTCTACGGCCCACTCGATGCCGTGAGAGTAAGCGAACGCTCCGGTGGGAAACGCCGGCGACAGCCAGGTCAGCAGCCGCATCAGGCCGGCGGTGTCAGTCATGATCGTGATCGTGGCGATGGCCGGCGCCAGGAGGGTACGCGCCGGCCTCGGGATCGAACGGTGCGTCGATTTGCTCGACATGGCCGCCGAGACCTTCAACCATGTCCTGGATGACGTGGTCGGCTCGGATCCTGATCCGGTCCCCGAGCAATTGCACCGGCAGATGGCGATTGCCGAGATGCCAGGCGATGCGGACCAGCTCTCCGTCGTCGTGAGCGTGAATTTCAAGCAAGGGCTCCGGGCGGGCGCGGACCCGGACAATGCCTCCATCTTCCAGCGCGAGGCCGTCGCCATCGCGCAGCCGCACCGCCTGGGGGAAGTCGATCAACAGTTCGTTACCTGCCTGTGTGGTCAGAACGATCCGGCGGCGATGCCGGCGGTCAAAGTCGATCAGCACCTCATCGATCGGGTTGGACCAGGAACCGGCCGGCAAGACAGAGGTGGCGCGCATCAGTAAAGAAAGTATCGTTGCGCCATCGGCAGAACCGTGGCGGGTTCGCAGGTCAGCAATACGCCGTCGGCGCGGACCTCATACGTTTCGGCGTCGACCTCGATCACTGGCGTGGCGTCGTTGTGGATCATTGATGCCTTGCCGATGCCGCCTCGCGTATTCGACACGGCGACGAGGCGCCGGTTCAGACGGAGGGTTTTCCCAAGGCCGGCATCCAATGCGGCGCCTGACACAAAGGTCAGGCAGATCTCGGCGAGAGCACCGCCGAGCGTTCCGAACATCGGCCGGTAATGCACCGGTTGCGGCGTGGGGATCGAGGCATTGGGGTCGCCCATCGGCGCGCAGGCGATCATCCCGCCTTTGATCACAAGGTCGGGCTTCACTCCGAAAAACGCCGGCGACCACAGCACGAGATCGGCGAGTTTGCCTTCCTCGATCGAGCCGATTTCTTGCGCGAAGCCCTGCGCGATCGCAGGATTGATGGTATATTTGGCGACGTAACGTTTCACCCGCATGTTGTCGTTGCGCTCGTTGTCACCAGGCAAGGATCCTCGCTGCTGCTTCATCTTATGCGCGGTTTGCCACGTACGGATGATAACCTCGCCGACGCGGCCCATCGCCTGACTGTCGGATGACATCATCGAGAGGGCGCCAAGATCGTGCAGGATGTCCTCGGCGGCGATCGTTTCCTTGCGAATGCGGCTTTCCGCGAACGCGACATCCTCCGGGATCGTGCTGTCCAGGTGATGACAGACCATCAGCATGTCGAGATGTTCGTCGAGCGTGTGGGCGGTGTAGGGCCTCGTCGGAGTGGTGCTGCTCGGCAAGACGTGGGCGCGGCCGGCGACTTGGATGAGGTCGGGGGCATGACCGCCGCCGGCCCCCTCGGTGTGGAAGGCGTGAATTGTGCGGCCCTTGAAGGCGGCGATCGTGTCCTCCACGAAACCTGACTCGTTGAGCGTGTCGGAATGGATCATC
The DNA here is from genome assembly GCA_050012615.1 of Acetobacteraceae bacterium. Classification (GTDB taxonomy): domain Bacteria; phylum Pseudomonadota; class Alphaproteobacteria; order Acetobacterales; family Acetobacteraceae; genus Rhodopila. The sequence continues at coordinate 3,865 of JBEKGV010000310.1, forward strand.
ACCTGAACGTCGAACCGATCCGCGACCGAAAGGCAATTGTCGATCGCGGCGGGGGTGGTGCCCCAGTCCTCGTGCAGTTTCAGGCAGGAGGCGCCGGCACGAACCATTTCCTCCAGCGCCTGGGGCCGTGTCGCGTTGCCTTTGCCGGCAAAGCCCAGATTGACCGGCAGCCCCTCGGCGGCCTGGATGATGCGGGCGAGATGCCATGGGCCGGGCGTGCACGTGGTCGCCGAGGTGCCGGTTGCGGGACCCGTTCCACCACCGATCAAAGTCGTTACGCCGGCGGCGATCGCCTCTTCCACCTGTTGCGGACAGATGAAATGAATGTGGCTATCGATGCCGCCCGCGGTCAGAATCTTTCCTTCGCCCGCGATGATCTCCGTTCCTGGGCCTATGATGATATCCACGCCAGGCTGCACGTCCGGATTGCCGGCCTTGCCGATTTTTTTGATCCGCCCATTCAGGATCGCGACATCGGCCTTCACGATACCCCAATGATCGACGATCAGCGCGTTGGTGATGACGGTGTCGACCGCGCCCTCATGTTGTGAATACTGCGACTGGCCCATGCCGTCGCGAATGACTTTCCCGCCGCCGAATTTTACTTCCTCGCCGTAGGTGGTCAGGTCGCGTTCGACCTCGATGATCAGGTCGGTATCGGCGAGCCTGACGCGGTCTCCGGTGGTCGGACCGAACATGTCGGCGTAAGCCTGTCTGGTGATGCGGGCCATTTACAGCGCTCCGTTCACGTCGCCGCGGAAGCCATAGACCGTGCGCGCGCCAAGATAGGGGATCAAGGTGATTTCCCGTGTCTGGCCCGGTTCGAAACGGACCGCTGTTCCGGCGGCGATATCGAGGCGTTGGCCGCGAGCTCGGGCGCGGTCGAATGACAGGGCCAGGTTGGTTTCGGCGAAGTGATAATGGCTGCCGACCTGGATTGGCCGATCCCCGGTGTTGGCCACGGTCAAAACCGTGCGGGCGAGGCCGGCATTCAGTTCGACATCGCCGGGTTCGGGGAGGAGTTCGCCGGGGATCATTCGTGGTTCCTTGGACGGGACGAAGGCGTGACAAAGCGATCATATCTGTAACCGCGCCGCGGTTCCAGGGTGTGAAATACAACGATTGACGTGCGCTGTATATGTGTGGCATATACGCCCTGGTGATCGATCTGACCCATTTCGAGGGCTTCCAATGGGATGCGGGAAACGCGCGCAAGAGCGTGGACAAGCATCGGGTCAGTCAGGCCGAAGCGGAACAGATCTTTTTCAATGAACCACTGCTGCTGCTTCCTGACGCGCGGCATAGCCAAACTGAAACGCGGTTTTATGTCCTTGGCCGCACCGATGATGGACGGCGTCTGCATGTGACATTCACTCTCCGCGACCAAGGGCGATTGATACGGATCATCTCGTCTCGCGATATGCACCGCACTGAAAGGACACAGTATGGCCAGGGCCATTAAACCTATTCCTACTTTCGCCAACGAGGCGGAAGAACGTCAATTCTGGGAGACGCACGATTCGACCCCCTATCTGGACTGGAGCAAAGCGCAACGCGTCCGGTTCCCCAATCTGAAGCCCACCCAAACGGCGATCTCGTTACGGCTGCCGATGCCTTTGCTGGAGCGGATCAAGGTTGCAGCTAACAAGCGGGACGTCCCATATCAATCGTTGATCAAGATGTGGCTGGCGGAAAAGGTTGGAGACGGCTGACCGTTTCGTCCGAATGGGCGACGTAACGCTACGAGCCATTGAATGCGCAATCCGTGTCCGTCAATGTATATTCCTGTGGGTAACTCAGGGATACTTGTGGCCAACACTTTGACGAATCGAGAGAACCCTTGATATCCACACCTCGTGGAGGTTCTGATGGTTCGCAAGGCC
>JBEKGV010000311.1:0-5683 GCA_050012615.1 Acetobacteraceae bacterium
CAGGCTCACCCTTGAACGGGCCCACGAAATCTTCCGGGAGGAACCAATCTTTCACATCCAGGCGAGACGGTGAGGCTGGGTATTTTTCGATAAAGTCCAGCTAAGGCGACGCCCAACAATAAGCGAGTCGAGGGACGCGCAATGCTCCTCGTCATCACCGGGCTTGACCCGGTGATCTCTCGCGGCAACGTGCTGGAACAGATCACCGGGTCAAGCACGGTGATGACGAACGGGGGAGAACCCGGCTGAAGCGATAATTAGTAGGCGTCGCCTAACGCATTTCGCGCGGCTGAACCGGATCGCGGCGGCCGAAAATCTCCTGGCAGTTCTCGAACGCGCCAGCGCTCGTATTTTGCGTGCGGGAAGCGCTGGATTACCGGCCCATCCCATTCACGGTTCTTGGTAGCGCATAACGACCTCGGAGGCTGTCGCGAATCGTCGCCACCGGTATCATCCACCCCATGCCGGACTTCAAATTGGAACGAGCCGCCGGTGGCCGGGTCGCCGGAGTCGACGAAGTCGGACGAGGTCCCTTGTCCGGCCCGGTACTGGCCGCCGCCGTCGTCTTCCCTCGCGGTGTCCCACGCAAGCTCGCTTTGATGCTGGATGATTCAAAGAAACTGACCGCCGACCAGCGCCTGGCGGCCTTCATCGCCCTCCGCCGTTCGACCGCCGAGATCGCCATCGCCGCCGCCTCGGTCGCCGAGATCGAGCGGCTGAACATCCTCCACGCCGCGATGCTCGCAATGTGCCGGGCGGTGGCCCGACTTCCCGCCCCACCCGATCTCGCGCTGGTTGACGGCAACTGGCCGCCGGCGTTGCGATGCCCAGTACAGTGCGTCGTTGGCGGCGACGGGGTCAGCCTGTCGATCGCCGCCGCCTCCATCGTCGCCAAGGTTGTCCGCGACCGCCTCATGGAGCGACTGGGGCGCCGCTATCCCGGCTACTTCTGGGCGACCAACGCCGGCTACGCCACGCCGGCGCACCGGCAGGCTCTGCAGGCTCTGGGCCCAACTCCGCATCATCGTGCCGGGTTCGCTCCGGTGGCTCAATTGCTGCTCCAGGGAGGGCTGCTCCAGGGAGGGCTGCTCCAACGGGAGCTGCTGCAGGATGGCGGCTTCGTGATTGACGTGGCTTCGGCCGCTCCGTCACGATAAAGCGACGGCCCGCGCGGTCCGACTCCGCGGAGCATCGCAACCCGGTCTGGAACAAGCTTGGATATCGGTCTCGAACTCCCATTGGACCAGATTCTCCTGGGTGACTGCATCGAGGTGATGCGGATGTTGCCGGCTGGGTCGATCGACTGCGTCTTCGCCGACCCACCCTACAATCTGCAATTGCGCGGTGAGTTGCGCCGTCCTGACGACAGCCTGGTCGATGGCGTGGACGACGACTGGGACAAATTCACCGACTTCGCCTCCTACGACCAGTTCACCCGCGCGTGGCTGACCGAGTGCCATCGTCTACTGCGCAAGGACGGCTCGCTTTGGGTCATCGGCGCCTACCACAACATCTTCCGCATCGGCGCCATCCTCCAGGACCTGGGCTTTTGGATCCTGAACGACGTGATCTGGCGCAAGTCCAACCCGATGCCCAATTTCCGCGGCCGCCGCTTCACCAACGCGCACGAGACGATGATCTGGGCTGCCCGAAGCCGCGTCTCCCGCTACAAATTCAATTACCAGGCGATGAAAGCGCTCAACGACGACGTCCAGATGCGCAGCGATTGGCTAATTCCGCTGTGCACCGGCCCGGAGCGGTTGCGCAACGAGCACGGCCTGAAGCTGCACCCCACCCAAAAGCCCGAGGCCTTGTTGCATCGGATCCTGGTCGCCAGCACAGGTCACGACGACATCGTGCTGGACCCGTTCTCCGGCACCGGCACGACGGCCGTCGTCGCTCGCCGCCTCGGCCGGCATTTCATCGCGATCGAGCGCCACCCCGCTTATGTCGAGGCCGCGTGGGGCCGGCTCCGGCGCACCCGGCGCGCGTCGGCTGACGGGATCGCCATGACGCCAACGAAACGGGATCAGCCCAGGATACCGTTTGGGAATTTGGTGGAGCAGGGGGTGGTACCGCCGGGCACGCGCCTGTTTGACCGGCATCGGCGCGTGACCGCCGTGGTGGGCGCCGATGGCACGATCGCGGCGGGGAACATCCGCGGCTCGATCCACAAGGTCGGCGCGGCAGTGCAAAACGCACCCGCCTGCAACGGCTGGGTTTTCTGGCATATCGAGCGGAACGGCACTTTGATCCCGCTCGACACATTGCGCGTGAGCGCGCTGTCGGAGCCGCCCGCGACCTGATCCATCCCAACCTCGGGCCGGGCCGATGGCACAGCTTGCGGCAGGCGCGCTAATATATGCTTCCACATCCCCCGGTGGTTTCGCATGGACCTGCTTTCGTCCGTTGACCCGCGTTTCATGCTGTCCGGGTTTGTCGTGGGGCTTCTGATCGGACAGACGGGCATGGGAGGCGGCGCCCTGATGACACCGATCCTGGTGTTGATCTTCGGCGTGCATCCAGCGACGGCGGTGGGCACGGACCTGCTATATGCCTCCGCGACGAAGACCGCCGGGACGCTGGTGCACGGCCTGAACCGAACCGTCGACTGGCGGATTGTCGCGAGGCTGGCCGCGGGCAGCGTACCCGCGACAGCCGTCACTCTGGTTGCGATCGCGCAGTTCGATATCTCGGGCCCGACCACCGGAAGGATCATTGGGCTGGTGCTCGGCGTCATGCTGGTGCTCACCGCTTTTTCATTATTTTTCCGCCGCCGCTTTCTGGGCGTCTTCGGGCCGTTTCTGGAACGAGTTTCGGCTCGAAAAGCGGCGCGGCTGACCGTCATCACCGGCGTGATCCTCGGCGTGCTGGTCACGATCTCCTCAGTGGGCGCGGGCGCACTTGGGGTCACCGCGCTGCTGCTGTTTTATCCGCGCGTTCCGATGGCCGTCATCGTGGGCTCCGATATCGCTCACGCGGTGCCGCTGACCCTGGTCGCGGGGATCGGACACTGGTGGTTGGGCTCGGTCGATTGGCCGCTGCTGGCGTCGCTGTTGAGCGGGTCGATCCCGGGGATCGTACTTGGCAGCTATTTGTCGGCCCATATCCCCGACGCGGTGTTGCGCCCGATCCTGGCGGTCACGCTGATTGTCGTCGGTGGGCGGTTAGTGTTCTAGCTGGGCTGGCGGACCAGGGCGGAACCTCTTTCGGTTGAGTTACAAATCTCTTGATACAACCTGCATTACCAGTCAAAGTGAATCCCTCTCCTTTGCAGCCCCTCCCGACGAGGAATTTCGCATGGCAAAATTTGAGGAAGTCCGCACGGTCACCGCCACCGGCCAGCTTGTCATTCCCTGGGTGATCCAGCGTGCTCTGGGTCTGGAACACGGCGGACCGGTGAAATTCCGAGTGGAGGATGGCGCGGTCACCCTGCTTGCCCTGGAACCGCGCAGGACCGAACCCGTTAACGATATGAACCGCGCCGAACCCCGGATGGCCGATTCAAGGTCCGCGCTGATGGCCGAACTGAAGACGCTGCTGGATGCCGCGGCCCGGGATCGTTCCGGCGATACTTCCAGCCTTTAGCCAGAACTTTATGGGCTAAGGCAGCCGGCACCATGGAGCGCATTGCCCTATGCCGCATAGTACCCCACGCGTCAGCGGGATTCTGGAAACCTCGCTTTACTTCGATGACCTGCCGGGCGCTGTAGCGTTCTACCGCGACCTGTTCGGATTCGAATTGTTCTTCCAGGAACCGCGAATGGCTGCCTTGGGCGTACCCGGCAGCCAGGTGCTTCTGCTGTTCCAACGCGGCGCCACCCTGGAGCCCGCCCCCGGTCCAGGCGGCGGAGTGGTTCCTCCACATCACGGCGAGGGCAACCTGCATTTGTGCTTCGCGATCCCGCTCGGCGAACTGGCGGCGTGGGAGGCGCATCTGCGCGAACACGGGATCGACGTGGAAAGCAGGCTGCGGTGGGCGCGCGGCGGAACAAGTCTATACTTCCGGGATCCGGAGGGAAATTCACTGGAAGTCGCGACACCCGGGTTGTGGCCGAACGCGTAATCAAAGTGGAGTGTGCTTCAGACGTGTCTTTTTACCGGTCAGGCCATATTGTGGGAGAACGACGGCAAATATCACCACAAAGTCACGAAGATTGGAAGATCGATAGAAGCAATTTGCAAAAACTGCGAATATATCCCTTTAGGATTAACGGGACGATCTTCGATCATATTCTATGAAGACGGGAGTTTGGCGCGTTTGACAAATCGCGATTTCCCGGCAAGTAATCCGACAAGTAAATTCCCCGCGAGCGAGACAGCGGCGACCGAGACAGCATCGCAACGCGGGCGACAATCGCGAGAATGAGTCAAACACGCCCACAAAACGACCCATACTATATTGCCACTTCTCTTCGTGCCTTCGTGTCTTTGTGGTAATGCTTTTTCGTTCTCACATCCACGAGGTCCGCCGGGGTTGGCCTCATGCCCGTGCCACGCGCCTCACCCACGACCATCTCCGCTGCCGCGACGCACTCTCGGAACCTCCGGTCGAACCCGCCATCCTGGCGAAACCCAGACCAGCCACCCACACCTTCCCGCCGCCCCCCGAACGCGATACCCAATCCCGGCCCAACGCCCTCGGACCACCGCTTCATGCCGCTCCCCCGCACCCCGTCCCTTCGGCTTGACGGCCGCCGCGCCCTCGTCACCGGGGCCGGTCGCGGCATAGGCCTCGCCGCCGCCGCCGCCCTCGCCCAAGCCGGCGCCCATGTCGTGCTCGCCGCCCGCACCGCCTCCGAGATCGAAGCGGCAGCCGCCGAAATCCGCGCCGACGGTGGCACCGCCGAGCCTCTGGTCCTCGACGTCACCAACACCGAAGCCCTCCGGGCCGCGATCGCCGCGCAACCCCCATTCGACATCCTGGTCAACAACGCCGGCACCAACCGCCCGCGGCCATTCCTGGAAGTGACCGAGGACGATTACGATACCATCACAACCCTCAACCAGCGCGCCGCTTTCTTCGCCGCGCAGGCGGTGGCGCGGCGGATGGCCGAGGCCGGCGTCAAAGGCTCGATTATTCATATATCGTCCCAAATGGGCCATGTCGGCGGCCAACGCCGCACCGTGTATTGCATGACCAAGCACGGCATCGAGGGTTTGACCAAAGCGATGGCCATCGACCTCGCGCCGCTTGGCATCAGGGTGAATTCGATCGGCCCCACCTTCATCGATACGCCACTGACCCGTCCGTTCTGGAACGACCGTACATTTCACGACGACGTCATCTCCCGCATCAAACTGGGCCGCCTCGGCACGGTCGAGGACCTGATGGGCGCCGTTGTGTTTCTGGCATCCGACGCGGCGGCGCTGATCACAGGGACGGCGTTGGTGGTCGATGGCGGCTGGACGGCGGAGTAACCCAACATGATCCGGTATCTGAAACGCGGCGCGACCGAAGCGGAAAAGACCGAGGCGGATCGCAAAACACGCCAAACGGTCGAGGCGATCCTCGACGACATCGCCGCGAGAGGCGACGTCGCGGTGCGGGAACTCTCCGCGAGATTCGACAAGTGGGAACCGGCGTCTTTCCGCCTCTCGGATAGCGAAATCACAGACCTGATCGCGACCCTTCCCGCTCAGGTGATCGACGACATCAGGTTCGCCCAGACCCAGATCCGCC
>JBEKGV010000312.1:0-5680 GCA_050012615.1 Acetobacteraceae bacterium
GGCTTACCGTCAGCCCGAAACCATCCATCACCAGCCGCAACAAATCGTCGCCGGAGACCTGCGTGGTCACGACCTTGGATACCGCGTAGGTCTCGCGATTGAGTTGGAGCCAAAGCTGCTCCATCAACATGGTTTTGCCGGCGCCGACCTCGCCCGTGATGACGATGAACCCCTCCCGCTGGTCGAGGCCATAAACCAGATGCGTGATCGCGCGTTTGTGGTTGCTGGAACTAAAGAAGAACCGCGTGTCCGGCGTCAGCAGGAAAGGCGGAGCGTCCAGGCCATAGAACTGTTCGTACACGTTACCTTCAGAACTGTTTGGTGACACCCAGAAGCAGGATGTTTTCGTATAGACTATAGCCTGGTATCTTTGAAATGCGGTCGAAAAAAGAATATCGCACGCTCAACAGCGTCGACGGCGATACGATGTATCGCAAGCCGATGGCGACCGCGACAGACTCGTCGTTGATGTTTCCGGACCGCTGGATGTAGCTGTAAGTCGCGCCTGACGTCATGGTCATGTCTGGCGAAAGTTCGTGCGCCCAGGAGAGGCCGGCGGTCGAGACGGTGGTGGATGGACCGGAGGTGGTGGCTGGCGTCGTATTGAGGATCGCCGTCCCGGTGACCGGATCGATCGTGATCGACGATAAAGCCAGCGACGGTGTGAGTGATGTCTGCTGCGACCAGCTCATGGTGGCCTGAAGGGTGTCGCGCGGCCAACGCGTCAGAAAGGACGCGGTAGCGGTCTTGAACCGGAATACTCCAGCCTGCACGGGCGACGCGTTGGTCGCGACGAGAGCTGGACCGTCGGTCTGCGAACTGATCAGCGCCCCGGTCTGGCCAATCGAGCTGTTGTTGAGCTGATCCTGCAAATTCTCGAGCTGCGTGCCGATCGTGTCCGAATAGCTGAACGTCGCGAGCGAACGCCCTCCGACCGCGAAGTATCCGTTGGCGGTCACGCTGTTGGCGCCATTCAGGTGTCCGTAGGTAATCTTGATGGATGTGTCCGGGCCAGGCGCATAGATCAACCCGACGTTCCAGATCGGGCCATGGACGTTGGGAAAATTCGGTGTCGAATAGGTGATGCTCTGCTCGCCGGCCGAGGCCACCAAAGTGAACGCGTGGTCGAGGGCGTAGCTGAGTTGATTGTTGAAAGTCTGCCGTTGCGAGGTGAGCGACGACCCCGGGACAGTGGTGGTCGTGTTGGTGTTGGCCACCGTCGCGGCGATCGAGTCAGCCTGGCTGCGCGATTGCTGGAGGTCGATATCGACCGTGTCCTGAAGCCTCGCCAGGAACTGACCGCTGGTGAAGCGGGCGGTCTCCTCGGTGGTCACCGTGGTTTGTCCGTTCGTGCCGCCGGTGGGGAATGGGCTCGCTACAAAGCCGCTGATCGTGCTGGAACGCGCGGCGTTGGCCGAGACGCCGACCTTGCCGGTTCCATAATCGCCAAACTCCCGCAGCAGATAGGGAGCGATGCCGTAGCTGGAGGTCTGCACCTCATTCAGCCGGTTGAGGCCCTGGCCGGTGTTGTAGGCGGTGACGCCGTTGCTCGCCGGTGCATCCAGGCCGGTGTCCGAAGCTCCGAGCGTGCCGGTGCCGCCGACCGCGCCAAGCGGTGATTGAACGCCGCTCACGGCTCGCACGTCGACGTAAGCGAAGTCGGGCACGACGGTGACGAGGCCGATCGCGGTGAGTTGCTGCGTCACCACGTTCAATGGCCCGTCGATCGCGTGCAGGATCAGATCGGGCTGATAGTCCAGGCTAAGCTTCAGCCGGGATGTATCCGCGAGCACCGTGATGCCCGGCGCGACCACCGTGGCCGCGTCGAAGCGGCGTGGCCCGGTTACCTCCAACGCATTGTCGGTGAATTCCTCCTGAAGGGTCAGCCTTGGCAGGATCGTCCAGGGGCCTGGATTGCCGGGGGAAGCGGGATTGGTGAGCCGTAGCTGGTTGCGCAGGCCGGTGACGTCTTCCGCCGGCAACTCCGTTCCGAGCGGCGCGCCGCTTGGGATCGTGTCCTGATTGGTCGGATCGACGAAGGGAAAAGCGGTCGCGACGCCCGAATTGGCAAGCAGGATCAACGCGCTTCCGAGGGCCAGGGTGGTCGAGCTGGCCCCGAGCGCGCGATGTCGCTCATGCGTGCCCTCTGCCCACGGTCTCACGACGAATAGTAGGAAGAATACGCTCCAAAAGTAAATCGGGAAGAGACCTGCTGCTTGTTCAAAACGAGTGAGATGTTCGGGCAGGACTGGATCAGGTCGAGTGACGCTTCGACCTCCTCGCGCTGGGTGCGATCGGCTTCGACGACGAACAGGATCTGGCCGACGACAGGCGCCAGAACCGCCGGATCGGACGTGGACAGGCAAGGCGGTGCGTCGAGGATCAGCAGCCGGTCAGCGTAACGGCGGCCCAGACTTTGGATGAGCCGGATCATTTCTTTGGTCGAGAAGAGCTCGGCGCTCCGTTCGCGCTCGCGTCCGACCGACAGGATGGACAGCCGCTCGATCGGCGTTTTCACGATCAGCAGCGCGGGGTCGAGTTTTGGATTGGCGACAAGGTCGAGCAGGCCGCGCATCTCGGCGAGGCCAAGCGCCTGGCAAAACGAGTCACGTTTCGAGTCGGCATCGACCAGCAGCACGTGATGATCGCCCTGACGCGCGATACTGCCGGCGAGATTGACCGAGGTAAAGCTTTTGCCCTCGCCGGGCCGCGCGCTGGTCACCATCAGCAGGTTGGAAAACCCCGGCTCCGCGCCCGGTCCGAACGCGGCGCGAAGGATCTGGCGCTGAACGAGACGAAATTCCTCGGAGATACGGCTGCGAGTGCGCGACCAGTCGACCATGCCGCCGCGTTCCAATGCGACCGCGTCGATCATCGGCGAGGCTTGCTGAAACGCCAGCGGCTCATCGGCCGCCTGGGCCTGGGCTGGCTGAGCCCGGGTTGGCGATGCCGCGGGAGGCTGTTCATGCGCGATCTCGGCATCGGGCGGTGTGGCGGCTGCTAGCGGTGCGGGCGGAATGGGCGCTGTCCTGGCCGGCATGATCGCATGCCGCACGGGCTCAGGTGGCGCGGGCACGATCGGGCTCGCCTCGTGACTCGCGACATCTGGGGCCTGGCCCAACTGAAGCAATCGCACGGCGGAGGATTCCAGATCTCCCGAGCGCAACCGATCCTGGATGAGCCGTTCAACAAGCGAGGTTTTCGGCGGCGTGCCCGGCATTCAGATCTCAGGCATTCAGATCAAAGCCGCCGAGAGCATGATGCGGCCCATGAGCATGCCATAGACGCCGATCAAAACCGCGAGCGCCGCGCTGAACCGCAACCCCGCCATGAGCCGCTGGCGGAACGGCGTCATGCCCAGTACCGAGATGCCGCCAAGCACTGGCAGCCCAAGCGCCCGAAGGTCGTCGACCGAGGCAAACGACCGATCCAGTTGGCCGAGCAGAACCGTCGTTCCCAGGCCGATCGCCAGGCCGCCGAACAGCACGCCGGTGACCAGCAGCAGTCGATTGGGAGCGGCCGGGATTTTCGCCACCTCCGGCGGGTCGATCACCTGCAGCTTGACCTTGTCGGCCTGGGTATCAGCCGCCTGCGCGATATTGGCCGACTGCAGCCGTCCCAGAAGCTCCTCGTAATTCTTGCGAAGCACGCTGTAGTCCCGATCCATGTTCTGATACTCGGCGAACAGGCCGGGTTGTTCCCGGGAGATTTTTTCCAACCGATCCTGAGTCCTGGTCGCCTCATCGCGCTGGCGGGTCAGCGAGGCGACCTGGGTGTCGGACTCAATGAGTTTGACTTTCAGCTGGTCGTAAACCGGGTTGGGCACGGACCGCTTCGGGGTGGTCGCACCGCCGGTCTGATCATCGCCGTTCGCCTTGCCCGAACCTCCCTGCGACCTGAGGGATTCGATCAGCTTCCGTTGCGCGATCACATCGGGATGCTGCTCGGTATCTTTCAACAGCAGAGTGCGCAGCGCGTCCTCGGCCTCCTGCGATTTGGTTCGCGTTACGGCACCGCCCAATCCACTGACGCCGTCTTCGGCAACCAGCATCGGCGGGGTGTTTTCAACCCCCTGCCGAAGGGCGTCGCGCTCGATGACAGCGTCCTGCAATTTGCCGGAAAGCTGCGTCACCTGCGTGCGCGCGGACTCCAGCGCGCCGATGTTCGGGTTCAGGTCGTTCGGCAGGATTTCCATGTAGCGGACGCGGAATTCGGCGCGCCGTTGCTCCGCCGCGTGAAGTTGCTGTTGATACGACTGGATCTGACGTTCCAGAAACCGCCGCGCGTTCTCCATGTCGGTGCGGTTCGATCCGGTCGCGCTCTCGATGAAGATCGTGAGCAAAGTCTGCACGACGTCGTGCGCCAGCTTCGCGCTCCTGTCGCGGTAGGAGATGGTGAACAGATTCTTCGTCTGCGGCGTCACCTTGATCTCGTTCGCGAGCCGCCCGATCAGACGTTCCCGGTCGGATGGGCGGTTCAGGGTGAGATCGAGATCGGTCTTGGAAATCAGCTTCTCGAGGTTCGGTTTACTCAGCAGCGTCCGTTGCAGGATCTCAAGTTGCGTGGTGGGAGCCGAGTCAGCGGCGATGCCACGCAGCAGCGGGGTCAGGATCGCATCCGCGTCGACGAACAGGCGGGCGTTCGATTCGAATTGATTATGAATTGCGTAAGTCCCGGCCCAACCGAGGACGCAAACCAGCCAGGCGACGACCACGCCAAGCCAACGCCGCCGCCACGCCGCCCGCAGGTACTGAAGCAGTGTGGTACGGACCGAATCCATGACGACGCGGGTCCGTCAGAACCAGGATTGCGGAATGATGAGAGTATCGCCTGGAGTCATCTCGATGTTCTGGCTGATGTCGCCATCCTTGATGAGGTCGCTCAGCTTCACGTTGATGGAACGCCGCTTGCCGTCGGGATCGATCCGCACGATGACCGCTCGATTGCCGGAGGCGTACTTGGTCAGGCCCTTCGTCGCGATCATGACGTCGAGCAGGGTCATGTGGTCGCGATAGGGAATGGCGGTCGGCTCGGTCGCCTCACCGATCACGCGGATCTGACGGTCGGGCGGGCCGACGAAGCTGCGCACGATGACCGTGACGTTCGGGTCCTGGATGAACTTCGCGAGCTTCTTCTCGAGTTCGCGCGCCAACTCCTTGGGCTTTTTGCCGGCGGCGACGATGTCCTCGATCAACGGCGTTGAAATCCGTCCGTCCGGCCGTACCGCGACGCCTGGCTCGCTGAGGTCGGGGTTACGGTAAACGAAGATACTGAGCTGATCGCCGGCGCCGATGATGTACTCGTCCGAGACACTGCCGTCGACAACCCGGCCCGGGTCGGTCTTCATCGGAGCGACTTCGGTTCCCCCTCTGGGTGGCCCGGCACAACCGGCCAGTTGACCGAAGCATGCCAGGACCAGGGCCAGCGCGGCGTTGCGGACGATGAAATTCACAATCGCTCCAGGTCCCTGAGGGGTGCTTCACGGTCTTAGAGACGGCCTTGCCGGGCGTTGTCACGGGCGAAGGATAACCGAGGTGGCGCGGGCCGGTAGCCAGGCTTTTTGGCCGCGCGAACATGGGATCATGTCCGCTTCCCGCATTGTCGGGGGCATCTACACCAGAAGCGTTCCAGACCTCCAGCCGGAACCGCTCTAAGTATATCGAATGACGTCGAAGAATAG
>JBEKGV010000313.1:0-5674 GCA_050012615.1 Acetobacteraceae bacterium
GAAGCGCCAGGCAAAACCTCGATGTTCGTGATCAGGTGCCGCGTCCGTGACGGCGGGTCCTCGGCCCAGGCCATTCCGGTATCGAGACGGGCGACACGCGCGGTGAGGGATCTGATGTCTTCATCGAACAGACCGCGCTCAACGTCTCCGCTCATGTCCTCCTCGACGTAACGTTCCGGGTCCAGCATGGTGATCGCCTTGCTCGACCTCGGATAACGATTGCTTCGCCCACGCATCCAGTAATGAACGTCGTCTGTGAACAATTGAAGCCATTCGTGAAACCGCCGCGTGTCCAGCAGGCGGGCTTCCTGAAAGAGGAACTGCTCGATCTCGCGGATCAACCCCTCGTCAGGCATTCACCACCTCCCTCAGGTGCGGGCCCGACAGCGAGCGCCAACTCGACCCGGCCATCAGCTCGGACCAGCGCTTGTAGAACTGACGGTGGTTGCTCTCGCTGAACCGGTAATCGCTGACCCAGGCGCCGAGCGCCGGATCGAAATGGTCATGCCCCAGCCCCATTTGCGTGTTGAGCGGCATGCGCCGCGACGCCACCCCGCGGCACGTCTGAGTGCACTCCTGCCAGTTATCCATATCGTCCTGCTCGAACGAGCCGGAGGGGCTGAACCCGCGTATCCCCGCCTTGCGGATCGCCTGTTTGACCTCAGGCGGCGCGGCCTTGTCCATGAACACGAACGACCAGACCTCGGTTTTCTCCGGCCCGCGCGGCTGCCACACCCGAAACGTCCGCGAGGTGCCGCGCAGCAGAGAGAAATTCGGGAACACCGTGCCGACGATCGGATTGATCAGCTTCGCCCGCGGCCCCAGACGCTCCCGGACCTCCGCCGCGATCTCTCGCTCATAGGCGTCGATTTCCGGCATGGGAGGGTCGCCCACATCGTCCGGACCGATGCAGATCAACGCGTGGCCGTTGCCCGGCGAGGCCATGCGTCCCGCGCTGTGAGGGCTCGCGGTCGCGCCGCGGCTGAGCGAGACCTTGACCGCCGACAAATGGTTCCACTGCACGTGATAAGCGTCGCCGCCGAAATTCTCGGCGGGGAATTTCCAGTTGCACGGCATGACCCATTTGTGCGTCGCCAGGATCTCGATGCCGCCCTCGCGCCGGTCGACAAACGTGTCGATGTACCATGCCATCTCGCCGAGATAGTCGCGCAACGACGGCGCCTCAGGGTCGAACGTGGCGAACCAAAGGCCTTTGTAGTTGTCCAGTCGCGCGACCGGCACGAGACCCCAGTCGTCGCGGTTCAGTTCACCGTGATACGCTTCGCGCAGGTTCGGCACACCGGTAAGCCGCCCGTCATTGCCGAACGTCCAGCCGTGGTAAGCGCAGATGAAGCTCGCGGCATTTCCGTCATCGGCGCGGCACAGCCGGTTGCCGCGATGACGGCAGACATTGAGGAACGCGCGCACGGTGCCGCCGGTGTCGCGCACCACCAAAACCGGGTCCTCGCCCATGTAGGTGGTCACGAAGTCTCCCGGCCTCGGCACCTGGCTGTCGTGACACAGAAACAACCAGCAGCGCGCGAAGATCTGCTTCAACTCCGCCTGGTAAATCTCCGGTTCGATGAAGATGCGCCGGCTGATCGCTCCGCTTCCGACATCGACGAGTTCACTGACATCGGTTTCCATTGAAGTCTCCGTTCGCCGGATCGTTATCGCCCGAGCCCTGGCGGATCGAGCCTGCCGCGACGAAACCATAGCTTCCGCCCGGATCGGCCGGCAAGCGGGCTTGCTAACCTGTGTTGCATCCGTGGGACGGTCCCGCCATACACCAGGCGATCAACCAGACGAAAACCCCAATGGAAGAAGACTTTCGCAAAGCCGCGCTCGACTACCATCGCTATCCGCGACCCGGAAAGCTGGCCATCGAGGCCACGAAAAGCATGACAACCCAGCGCGATCTGGCGCTGGCCTACTCTCCAGGGGTCGCCGCCGCCTGTGAGGCGATCGTGGCCGATCCGGAGTCAGCACGCGATTATACCGCGCGCGGCAATCTCGTGGCGGTCATTTCCAATGGCACCGCCGTACTGGGTCTCGGCAACATTGGAGCGCTCGCGGGTAAGCCGGTGATGGAAGGGAAGGCGGTTCTGTTCAAGAAATTCGCCGGCATCGACGTGTTCGACATCGAGGTCGACGCTCAGGACCCGGAACGATTTTGCGATGTCGTCGCGGCACTGGAGCCGACCTTCGGGGCGATCAACCTGGAGGACATCAAGGCTCCGGAATGTTTCGCGATCGAGGCGAACCTTCGTGCCCGCATGGCTATTCCGGTGTTTCACGACGACCAGCACGGCACCGCGATCACCGTGGCGGCGGCGGTACGGAACGGTCTGCTGCTGCAGGGAAAGTCGCTCTCCGACGCGAAACTGGTGACATCCGGCGCGGGGGCGGCGGCGCTCGCATGCGTCGATTTGCTCGTGTCGATGGGGCTGCGGCAAGAGAACGTGACATTGACCGACATCGCCGGCGTCGTGCGCTCGGACCGGCCAGGCATGCTGCCGAATATGGCGCGATATGCACGGGAAACGAACGCCGGGTCGTTGCACGATGTGCTGGCGGGCGCCGACGTGTTCCTCGGCCTGTCCGCGCCGCGGGTGCTGAAGCCGGAGTGGCTGGCGTTGCTTGGCCCCAGGCCGCTGATCCTGGCGCTCGCCAATCCGGACCCCGAGATCGACCCGCATCACGTCCGCTCGCTCCGTCCCGATGCCATCGTCGCGACCGGGCGGTCCGACTACCCGAACCAGGTCAACAACGTGCTGTGTTTCCCGTTCATCTTCCGGGGCGCGTTGGACGTGTCTGCCACCACCATCAACGAGGCGATGAAAATCGCCGCCGTGGAGGCGATCGCCGCTCTGGCCCGCGTCGAGGCCAGTGAGGTCGTGGCAGCGGCATACGGCGGCACCGCGCCGGTGTTCGGTCCCGAC
Source organism: Acetobacteraceae bacterium (assembly GCA_050012615.1). Lineage (GTDB taxonomy): Bacteria > Pseudomonadota > Alphaproteobacteria > Acetobacterales > Acetobacteraceae > Rhodopila. The sequence goes on from JBEKGV010000313.1 coordinate 2,943, forward strand.
TACATCATTCCGCGTCCGTTTGATCCGCGGCTGATCCTGGAGATTGCTCCCGCCGTGGCGCGCGCCGCGATGGCGTCAGGCGTCGCCCGCCGCCCGATCGAGGATTTCGATGCCTATCGCCGCGATCTGGAGCGGTTCGTCTTCCGCTCGGGTTCTCTCATGCGCCCAGTGTTCGAGGCCGCCGCCCGCGATCCAAAGCGGGTGGTGTTCGCGGAAGGCGAGGACGAACGTGTGCTGCGCGCCGCCCAGACCCTGGTCGACGACGGCACGGCGCGTCCGATCCTGTTGGGCCGTCACGCCGTGATCGAGGCCAAGGTGAAGGAGATGGGCCTGCGGATGGACCTCGGCCACGCGGTCACCGTGCTCGATCCGGCCGTGGATGAAGACGTGTTCCGCCCGTTGGTGCCGGAATATCAGATGCTGGTAGGCAGGCGCGGCGCGCCGCCGGCCTCGGCCGAACGGCGGGTCGGCAATCGTCCGTCGGTGGCCGCCGCGATGATGCTGCACGCGGGCCTGGCCGACGCCGCGATCTGCGGAGCGACGGGCGCCTGGTGGCGGCAGATCCAGTACATCCTGCCGATCATTCCCCGCCGACCCGAGGTCAGCCGGATCTACGGGCTGTCCTGCATCATCCTGCCCAACGGCGTGCTGTTCCTGTGCGACACCTACATGGTGCTCGATCCCACGGCGGAGCAGATCGCCGAGATGACGCTGCTCGCGGCCGACGCCGTCCACGGATTTGGTATCACGCCCAAGGCGGCCCTTGTCTCGCACTCCAGTTTCGGCGCCAGCGACAGTGCGTCCGCGCGCAAGATGCGCCACGCCCTGCGCCTGATCCAGGAGCGTGCGCCGGACCTGGAAATCGACGGGGAGATGCACGCCGACGCCGCTCTGATCCAGACGATCCGGGATGCGGCGGTGCCTGACAGCACGCTCAGCGGCACCGCCAATCTGCTGATCATGCCCAATCTGGACGCAGCGAATATCGGTTTCAACCTGCTGAAGGCGGCCGCCGACGGGTTGCCGATCGGGCCGATGCTTCTGGGCATGACGAAGCCGATCCACGTGCTCGTCCCCAGCGTGACCGCGCGCGGCATCGTCAATCTGAGCGCCCTCGCGGTGGTGCAGGCCCAAGGGGTGGGCCAGAGGCGGGGTGAAAGGGGCGTGGCCCCAGGGGAGGGGTCCAAGGGGAGGGGTTCAAGGGGAGGCGATAGCGGCGGGCCAGGAGCGGGGATAGCGGCGGCGGCAAAATAACGTGATTTGCATTGCCTGGGCGCGGGGGTGCTACCATGTCAGGCATACCGGTTTCGGACTGATCCACTGACATGCTCTGGCTGCTGCTTGGCACCGCGATCCTCGCCGTGTTGCTGCTGACCCTACGGGCCTTTGAGCGAGCGTCTGTCGCCTCCGTCTACGTTCTCCTGAAATGGATCGCCGCCTTCGGCGGCATCGCGCTGACGGGACTTCTGTTGTTGAGCGGACGCGGACCTCAGGCGCTGGCCGGCCTTGTAATGGTTGGGCCTTTGCTGTGGCGGCGCTGGCACCAAGGTGGCTCCGGCTTCGGCGGAACTAGTTTCTTCGGGGGTTCGGCCAGTGGAACACCGCATGGAACACCGCCGCCGCGACGCCAAAGCTCGACGATGACCAGGGCGGAAGCGTATGAGGTCCTCGGACTGAAGCCTGGCGCCAATGACGACGAAATCCATTCCGCGCATCGGAGGCTGATGCGGATGGGTCATCCCGACACAGGGGGATCGGACTGGCTGGCGTCCCGCATCAATCAGGCCCGTGACGTTTTGTTGGGTTAAAACCACAACCTATAAGTGTAATATGCGTTGCACTTGCCAGGCTGTAACTCCGCCACAATCTGGCGAATGGCAAACCACGCGAGCTACGGAACGAACGCTGGAGAAACTCCGTGCTGAAAAAGTTGCGCAAGGCCGTGCTACCTGTCGCCGGACTCGGGACCCGCTTCCTGCCCGCCACCAAGGCGCTGGCCAAGGAAATGCTCCCCGTGGTGGACAAGCCGCTGATCCAATACGCCGTCGAGGAAGCGCGTGCCGCCGGGATCGAGCAATTTTGCTTCGTGACAGGCCGCGGCAAGACATCACTGGTGGAACATTTCGACATCGCATTCGAGCTTGAGGCGACCTTGCGGGGTCGCGATAAGACCGAGGCACTCGCCGATCTGGACGCCGTGAAAATCGAGCCGGGGTCCCTGCTGACGGTACGCCAGCAGGTGCCACATGGCCTCGGCCACGCGATCTGGTGTGCCAGGGCATTCATCGGCGACGAGCCGTTCGCGATTTTGCTGCCCGACGATTTGATCCTGTCGGAGACGCCTTGCCTGAAACAACTCGCGGATGCTTACGAAGATACCGGCGGTAACGTCGTCGCGGTCGTCGAAGTGCCACGCGAACACACCGACCGATACGGCATTCTGAAGACGGGCGCCGACGATGGGCGTCTGGTAGAGGTCAAAGGCCTCGTCGAAAAGCCTCAGCCACACGCCGCGCCGTCGAACCTGTCGATCATCGGCCGGTATATTCTGATGCCGGAGGTGATCGCCCACCTCGAAAAAATGGAACGCGGTGCCGGCGATGAGATCCAATTGACCGACGGCATGGCGAAATTGATCGGCTACCAGCCCTTTCATGGTCTACGCTACGAGGGCAAACGCTTCGATTGCGGCACCAAGATCGGTTACCTCGAAGCGCAGATCGCATTCGCCC
>JBEKGV010000314.1:0-5672 GCA_050012615.1 Acetobacteraceae bacterium
ATCTGCTCGAACACCTCGTCGGGCGTGCCGGCGAACACGGTTTCGGTGTCCATGAACTGCTGCACACTCGCGGTTCGGTGATTGATCGGTTCGCCGTGCCGATCGGTCACGAAGCGATTCGCCCGCGGGCCACCTTTCAAAACTATGGTGTTGGCGGCGATCGAGTTGTAGCCGGGCGGATTGGTGAACGGCTCAGCAACGACCGGAGCGGTGCGTACGTAATCGGCAATAATATCCGCCTTTCGCAGACCTTCGTCGGTGGTGTGGCCGACACCGATGATGGCGGCATAAGCGAAACGATCCGGCCCGGCTTCCCAGCCCAGTTCGCGGGCGCGTTTGCGATAGGCGTCATACATGGGTTTGGCGGTGCCGCCCGACAGCAAGGTGCCGACGACGTGACCGCGTTCGGCCGCCATGGTGCCGGTGTCGACACTCATGCCGGTCATCCACACCGGTGGGGTCGGTTGTTGGATCGGCCGCGGCCAGATGTTGACGTTGCGATAATGGTAATATTCGCCCTCCCAGTTGAACGGCCCGGTGGTGGTGGACAGCGCCTTCAGGATCAGGTCATGCGCCTCCCAGTAGCGGCGCATCAGCCGCGCCGGATTGGAGTTGGCGGGAGCGATTTCGTAAGGCGCTCCCTTCACCAGTCCCATCTCCAGCCGTCCGCCTGACAGGCAATCGAGCCACGCCATCTCCTCGGCCACGCGCACCGGGTCGGGCCGGTTCGCGATCGGATTGCCGAGGCTCAGCAGTCGCGACTTCTTGGTCTCGCGCGCGATCACGGCGAGTGCCATCGGCACCGAAACGGTCATGCACGTCGCGGTGCTGTGGTGTTCATTGACCATGATGTCGATGCCGGCCTCATCGCACAGCGCGAATTCATCCAGGTAGCGATTGAGCAATTTGCCCGCGACCTCGGGATCGATGTTTTCGGACGGAAAATTCACCCGCAGCGAACCGCGTGCGAGGCCCTTTTCCCACGCCGGGTGATAGGCCATCTCGGAGAAATACCAGGTGCGCATGGATCACCTCAGTTTGCTGGTGAAGTCGGTGACGGCGTCGGCGAATTCTTCCGGATTCTCCCAGTGCGGGTAATGACCCGCCTGTGGGATGATGGTCAGGGCGGCGCCGGGAATTTCCGCCCGCCATGCCTCACTATAGCCGGCCGAAACGATACCATCGGAGTCACCCCAGATCAGTTGCGTCGGAATATCGATCCGGTGCAGCCATCGTTTCAATCGCGGATTGTGCATGTATGGTTTCCAGCCGAACAGCGCGAGCGACTCACGCCCGCGAGCGATCGCCGCGAGTTCGGTATCGGGTAACGACGCGTAATCCACCTCGCCTTTGGCCGGATCAGCCCATGCGAGGCGGAGGAAATCGGCGCGGGGAATGCCGTGCATATCGGCGATATCCCGGTCGAGCACGCCGCCTACCTTGATCCCAAGCGGCGCCGACAACACGAGGCCGGCGAAGCGGCTGGTATTCCGCACCGCCATTTCCGCCGCGATCCATCCGCCGAAGTCGGCGCCGGCGAGCACCGCACGCTGCAGATCAAGCTGTCGCGCGAGGTCAAGATACAGGTAAGCGATGTCGTCGGCCGTGCCGAACCAATCGGGCAGGCTCGAATTGCCGAAGCCCGGATGATGCGGCGCGATCACATGATGGTCACGCGCCAGCGCTTCGATCCAGCCTCTCGCCGGCTGCGAGCCTTCCCCGGGATGGAGGAACAGCAGGTCGCGACCCTGGCCGGCTTCTTCGACCTCGAGCGTTACGCCCGCGACGGCGATGGAACGGCTCATGGGCGTTGCCTCCCTCGACGATTTATTCCAGGAGTTTAAGCGGCCGCCTGCTGTGAGCAATGGGCTGGACGGGATCAGCAGATGATCGGAGTTTGATCAATGATCGTAGGCAATTGCCTTGTTACTAGGCAAATTTATCAATTATTGCTTGGCGCAGCCGCAAAACGAAATTGTGCAATGCAGCAAATCCAGGATACCCTAACAAGGGTGCTTAGGAAACAGGCGTTCTCCGCCCCAAACGTCAGGAGCCAGGATGACACGCAACGCAGCCAAACCACATTCGCATCTCACCCGCCGCACCGTGCTCCAGGCGGCCGGCGCCGCCGTGGGATCGGGCGCGGTCACCGGATTCCCCACCATCTGGGCGCAAAACATCAAGGACATCGTTTGGAATCACGCCGGCCCGCCGGTCACCGCGATCCCCGCCATCGGCGAACAGGCGAGCAAGGACCTGGGGTTCACCGTGCGAATGCAGGCGGCCGAGAACGCCGATCTGCTGAACCGGTTCCTGACTCAATCGAGCACGATCGACAGCGCCGACGTCAGCGTGACGTACCTGAAATACCTCATCGGACGAAACGTTCTGCAGACCATCCCGGTCGACAAGATCAAAGACTGGGACAAGACGATGCCGATTTTCACCAAAGGCGAATATCCCGACGGACGCAAAGCCTCGCGGCAGGGCACGATGCCGCTGAACGTGCTGTACGCCACGACCGCCGAAGGCGACAAAGTCACCGACGGCACGCCCACGGAATGGGTGACTGGGCTGCCGACCGTCATTAACGGCGACACGCTTGGCATTCGTCCCGACCTCGTGGAGCGGCCGGTTACCAGTTGGGCCGATCTGCTCAGCCCGGACTTCAAAGGCAAAACCGCGCTGCAGGATTCTCCCAACACCGGCGTCATCGACGTCGCCATGGCCGTCGAAGCGCGCGGCGACATCAAATATGGCGACAAAGGCAATATGACGAAGGACGAGATCGACAAAACGATCAAGATCATGACCGACATCAAGAAGGCGGGTCAGTTCCGTTCGTTCTGGAGTTCGTTCGATCAGTCGGTGAACCTGATGGCCTCGGGAGTGGTGGTGATCCAGTCGATGTGGTCCCCCGCCGTCGCGGCGGTTCGCTCCCGCGGTATCGCCTGCACCTTCCAACCCCTCAAGGAAGGCTACCGCGGCTGGGGTTACACACTAGGCGGCATGAAGCACCTGACCGGCCTGAAGCTGGACGCTTTTTATGAGTTCATGAACTGGTACACCAGCGGGTTTCAGGGCGCGTTCATCGCTCGTGAAGGCTATTACTCAGCCCAGCCGGAAAACGCCCGCAAGTTCCTGACCGTGGCGGAGTGGGATTACTGGTATGGCGGCAAACCCGCCGCAACCGACATCATGAACCCGTTCGGCAAGCTGCAGGAGAAAGCCGGCGTGAAACGCGATGGCGGTTCATTGTGGGACCGGCTTGGCAATATCGCCGTGTGGAACTCGGTGATGGACGAGGATCGGTATCTTACGCGCAGATGGAACGAATTCATCACGTCCTGAATCGGAGTTTTATCCATGCAACTCGGTGTGTTCATTCCGATTGGCAATAACGGCTGGCTGATATCCACGACCTCGCCGCAATACAAACCGAGTTTTGATCTCAACAAAACGGTTGTGCAAAAGGCCGAAGGTTTCGGGTTTGATTTCGCGCTGTCGATGATCAAGCTGCACGGGTTCGGCGGACCCTCGGGCTTCTGGGATTACAACCTGGAATCCTTCACGTTGATGGCCGGCCTGGCGTCGGTGACGGAACGCATTCAATTGTTCGCCACCTGCGCCGTGCTGACCATGCCGCCGGCGTTCACGGCACGGATGGCGACGACGATCGACTCGATTTCGCACGGCCGGTTCGGGGTCAACATTATCTCCGGCTGGCAGCGGCGCGAGTATACCCAGATGGGGATCTGGCCCGGCGCGGACCATTATCGCCGCCGTTACGATTACTGCGCGGAGTACGTCACCATCATGAAGGAGCTGTGGCGCACCGGCCGCTCCGACTTCAAGGGCGACTTCTTCCAGATGGACGATTGCCGTTGCCTGCCGATGCCGTCGGTGGACATTCCGATCATCTGCGCGGCGCAAAGCGACAACGGAACGAAATACGCCGCGAAATACGCCGACTACAATTTCTGCGCCAGCTTCGGTTACAACGCGCCGAGGGCCGTCGAGCCAAGCGTCGCCCGTCTCGTGAAGGCGAACGAGGAAGCCGGCCGCGATTGCGGCGCGCTGGTGCTGACGATGATCATCGCCGACGAAACCGATGAAGCCGCCAACGCAAAGTGGGAGCATTACAAAGCCGGAACCGATCTCGAAGCGCTGGCGTATCGAGACGCCCAGGCGGAGGACGATCCGAGCACGGATATTTATGCGCAGCCGAACCGGCGGAGGATTTTGGGGACGAATAAGCTGCCGACCAATCAGGGCGTTCTGGTCGGCTCCTATGCGAGCGTCGCGAAGATGCTGGACGAGTTATCGACCGTCCCCGGCGTCCGTGGCGTCATGATGACATTCGACGATTTCGTGATCGGCATGGAGCAGTTCGGAACCCGCATCATGCCGCTCATGCGCTGCCGTGACTCGCTGAAGCAAGCGGCATGAGTGGGGAGCGTTCGCTTCCTGTCACATCCTTTGTTTTCAGCCGGTGGCCGCGCCTCACCTGGCCGCGAGTCCGTCTTCCCCCTTCGATGGTCTCGTGGTTCCAGGTGGGGCCGCTGGCGCTGGTACTGGTCGCGCTCGTCGCGGTACCGGCGTTTTTGTTTCTGGTGGTCAGCTTCTTCGATTATGACCGCACCGGAATTTATCCGGCGTTCCTGCTGGACAACTACCACGATCTGCTGACCACACCCGCGACCTGGCGCGTTTATGTCAGCTCGCTCCGGTTATCGCTGATCGTCTGGGCTATCACTCTGTTCCTGGGTTTCAACATCGCCTGGTTCCTGATATTTCACGTGCGGAGCGCAATGGTCCGGACGGTGTTGTTCCTGCTTTGCGCGGTACCGTTCTGGACATCGGGCATCATCCGCACCATCGCCTGGATTCCATTCCTGGGCCGAAACGGTGCATTCAACGAGATGCTCATGGCGCTTGGCATCACGCATGAGCCTCTGGAGTTCCTGCTGTTCTCCGACTTCGCGGTGATCATCACCTATGTGCATTTGTTCACCTTGCTGATGGTTGGTCCGATCGCCAACTCCATGGCGAAGATCGATCCCTCCCTGATCGAGGCCGCGGTCGATGCCGGAGCGAGCCGCTGGCGAGTCATGACCGACGTCGTCATCCCGTTGTCGAAGACCGGCATCGCTCTTGGTTCGATCCTGGTGTTCACTCAGGTGATGGGCGACTACTTCGTCGTCCGGCAAATGAGCGGCGGACAAAGCGCCTCGATCGTGTCGATGCTGTCGACCCAGATCCAGGCGATGGAATACCCTCCCGCCGCCGCCAACGCGATGGTGCTGGTGGTGTTCGTCGCCGTCATGGTCGCCGGAATGATGCGGATCGTCGATGTGCGAAAGGAACTGGTGAAATGATGATCGGCGGTCCCTCCGTTCGTCCGATCAGCAGCTCCCGGCCCTGGACGTTTTACGCGTTGGGCGGGTTGTTCGCGGCCTATTTGCTGTTTCTGTACGGGCCCATGCTGGTCATCTACATCCTGTCGTTTCAGGGCGAGAATGGCGGCGTCACGTTCCCGATGGTTGGCACATCTACGGTTTGGTTCCAGGAAATCATCAAGCCGGGCCAGATGGCGAACATTCCGATATCGTTTGGACGGTCCATCAGCCTCGCCGCCGTGGTCAGTTGCATCACCGTCGTCTTCGCCGTTT
>JBEKGV010000315.1:0-5672 GCA_050012615.1 Acetobacteraceae bacterium
TCGGTGCCTGGGGGATCACCGGGATCGGCCATCCGGGCGCGATCGTCGCGGTGTTAGGAGAGGAGCCAAAACCTGCCGCGGTGCAGGTGATCGCCAATTTGCTCGATTCACCCGGCGGTCTGAAATTCTTCGAGGGACCGGCGAGGCCGCGCGAGATCATGGCGGTGGCCCGTGCCAATGACGTCGCGGTGATGGGCATCCGTGCGGTGCAAGCGGGTGCTCTGACCGCCGCGATCGACCGGCCACTGCCAGACGACCATCCCGAGATGCTGGATTACGCTCGAGCCGCCCGCTTCCGAGCACTTTGCGCCGAGCTTGGAGAGAACCCGGCTGTCCTGGCACATCGCTACGCGTTGTCGATGCCGATCGACACTTTGGTACTGGGCGTGAAGAACCGCCACGAATTGGCGGAATGCGTCGCCGCGGCCGAGGCAGGTCCGCTCTTACCGGAGATGATCGCCCGGATCGATGCGTCAGTAGCATGAGCGGGGTTCCAACTGGCACTCGGCAGCGCCGCGAACACATCGCGGCGGATACGCGTCAATGCGCCGCCCCGCCACACCGTGTCGGTTCGGTAGAGGTAATCGCGCGCGACCGGGGGTAGGCGGATGTGCTTGACCGAATGCGCCATCTTGATCGCAGCCCAGAATGCTCGGGGTGTATCGCGCAGGCAGCCGTTGCGAGCAGCCTTCAGGCAGTATCCCAGCATGCGTGGAATGAGTTCGGGCCACGACTGACCGTTTTTCCGGCCGATATAGAGACGGTTGCTCACGTAATGAAACCACCGGTCGCCTGACCATGCGACGCGGCGCTCGGGGCTCACTTTGTGGCGGATCACGATATCGCCACGATAACGGACTCGCCAAAAATGGGAGATCGCTCGGAGGCAGAAATCATATTCCTCCCAGCAGAAAAATAACTTCGCGTCGTATCCGCCCGTGTCGTCCCATGTCTCACGCCTGATCGCGTGACCGGCGCCCACGAACGTTGCCGACTCGAATGTTTCTCGCGAGTGCGCCAGCAGTGCCGTCGGGTAACCCCAGGAAGACAGATCGTCGGTGTCGGTCGCGTCGACCACGATCCGGCATCCAAGCGCGCCAAGATCAGGGTCGGCATCGACGGCAGCGACCATCCGGGCCAGCGTGTCGGGCGACCCGAATACCGCATCGTTGTCCAGGCCGGCGATTATCCGCCCATGGCCGAGACCGGTTCCCAGATTACGTCCTCCCGGCACGCCAAGATTGCGATCCAGTGCGACCAGTGTGGCATCGTCGCGGTCACGCACCGCCTCCGCCAGGCGCGCCAACGCCTCGGGCCGAGAGCCTTGGTCCACGACGATGACGTGGCGCGAAACGCCGGTCTGACCAAGGGCCGATCGGATCGCGGCTTCGGTTTCCTCGGCGCGATCGAAGGCCAGGATGACGACGTCGGCGTCATATTGGAGCGATGGCGGCCGTTCCGCACCGGCGACGTGGCGGATCCGTACGAGGCGCGAATCAAGGGAGTTCATATCAACAGCCCGGCTCGGGTGGGATCGCGAGATAGGCGAGCCGCTTCAGTTCCTTGCGGCCGCGCGTGATGGACTCGAGTATGAAGCCGCATCCCAGAGACAGAAACGCAAGCAAAACGAAACTCGCGGACAAGACCGCGGTAGGCAGGCGCTCGACCAGACCGGTGTGAAAGAATGTGATGATCACCGGCAACCCCAGGGCGAGAGCAATCGTGAGGTGGATCGCCATGATAAAGGAGAAGAACGGCAAAGGCCGTTCATGCTCGATCAGCGTCACGATCTCACGCAGGATCTGTAATCCGTCGGCGAAGGTATTGAGTTTGGACTGCGATCCCGCCGGCCGGCCGCGATAGGGCGCCCGCATTTCCGCTATTGGCATGTTCAATGCCAGGGCGTGGACGGTGAATTCCGTTTCGGTCTCAAAACCGCATGTCAGAGCCGGGAACGACTTGACGAAACGGCGGCTGAACACGCGGTAGCCGGACAGCATATCGCTGATGCCGCTGCCGAATACGCGGCGAACCATGCCGGTCAGAATCACGTTGCCCAATTTATGGCCCGGCCGGTATGCTGTCGGCGCGGGTAGGTCGCGTGCGGCACTGACCATATCGAGCTGCCGCTCCAGCAACAGTTGCATCATGCGGGGTGCGATCTTCGCATCATACGTATCGTCGCCATCGACAAGCAGGTAAACATCGGCGTCGATATCCGCGAACATGCGCCTGACGACATGGCCTTTGCCTTGCAGGGACTCCGCCCGTACGACCGCGCCGCCTGCTCGTGCCTCCGCCATCGTGCGATCGGTCGAGTTGTTGTCGTAAACATAAATGGTGGCGACTGGCAGCGCCGCGTGAAAATCGGCGATCACTTTGCCGATCGCGGCTTCCTCGTTAAAGCACGGGATCAACACCGCGACCGATGGGCGCCGCGCTACCGCACCCGCGAACCATTCCGTTGCTTTTTCGGACAGGCGGCCCATGATTTGGGGCTCCCGCTCGATTGTTTCTAACATGACCTTCTCCGCGTTCAATATGCGTTACCCGTGCACAACACCGCACCAGCGGTGCGCCAGATGATCGCGAGGTCGAGACCGATCGACCAATGCGCGATATACTCGAAGTCACAATCAATCCGGTGCAGCAATTTTTCCTCGGTGTCGGTTTCACCGCGCCAGCCACGCACCTGAGCAAGGCCGGTCATACCGGGCTTGACGAAGTGGCGGGCGCCGTAGCACTCGGTCACATCCTCGAACAAATGTCCGCCCGCTCGTGTGCCCGGCGCATGCGGCCGCGGCCCTACGATCGACATTTCACCGCGCAGGACGTTGATCAGCTGTGGCAATTCATCCAGCGAGTAGCGCCGCAGCCAACGGCCCATTCTGGAGACGAGGGGATCATCATGAGCCGCCTGCCGTAACGTTCCGCTAGCGGTCGGATCCCAATACATGGTGCGAAATTTAATCGCCGTGAATTTACGCCCCGACAAACCTATTCGCTGCTGCCTGAACAAGACCGGGCCTGGGCTGTCCAAACGGATCGCCAAAGCGAGAAACAACGCCGGTAACGCGAGCAAAACCACCGCGGGCAGCCCTAAGCCAACGTCGACGAGTCGCTTTATGAATCTCGCTCTCGCGTCGAGCCGCCAGGTCGGTAGCAGGATTAGCCGGGGATGCCACGCGAAAGAATAAAGTGGAACTTCGCCTTCCGGCAGCCCGAGGCCATCAAAAGTACGATCGTCATCAGCGAAAGGAAGTTCAAGCATGCGACCACTGCCGAGTTCGTTGTTCCCGCGGTGATATCAGCCGAAATTGATGAATCAATCGTAAACGTTAAACGCAGGTGTACGAGATTGGTTATTAATATGTGAATCAGAACGGCAAGCAGAGGAACGTACAACGAACCCGGGATGCGCGACTGGTCTGGCTCGTCAGCGGAACACGACTTTGCGCGACAGGTTAAAGTTCAACATCATTCCAGCCAAAGCTCCGGCGAAGACCGCGATCACCGGCTCGCGCGCGGCGAGATCCCAGAACGTCACCAGCAGCACATAGACCCCGCGATTGACCGCGAACCCGCCCAGGTTCGCGGTCAGGAAGCGGCCCCACTGAACGTGCCAGGGGTCGGTTCTGGCCAGGTGCCGGAAGGTCCACAGCCGGTTGCAAATCCATGTGCCGGTCGCGGCGGTGAAATAAGCAGCGAAGCCCGCGACGTAGAGGCCCACCGCGTGCCGCATGGCATAGACGGTCCCGGTGTCGATCACGAAACCCACAAGGCCGACCAGGCCGAACTTGACGAATTGCACCATCAGGCGAAGCCGGTCTCCCGACGCGTACGCTCGCAGCGGATGCGGCAGCCGAGCGAACAGTTGTAGCAGGAAAGCCGTCACCCGCATGGCCTGGTTGTTCCAAAACATGTCCGCACTTGCCGACATTGGGCCGGACCGTCTACACGCCGCGGCATCATATATTTCTCTTCCCCGAAGGAGCGATCATGGCGGTCGAGCGGACACTCTCCATCATCAAGCCGGACGCGACGCGGCGGAACCTCACCGGCAAGGTCAACGCCTGCCTGGAGGCGGCCGGCCTGCGCATCGTTGCGCAAAAGCGGCTGCAGCTGACCCAGGCGCAAGCCGAAGCGTTTTACGCGGTGCACAAGGAGCGGCCATTCTATCGCGATCTGGTGACGTTCATGACCTCAGGTCCGGTCGTCGTGCAAGTGCTGGAGGGCGAGAACGCGGTTATCCGGAACCGGGACGTTATGGGCGCGACCGACCCGAAGAAGGCCGCACCGGGGACGATCCGCGCCGAATTCGCCGAGAATATCGAGGCGAACTCGGTGCACGGCTCCGACAGCGCGGAAAACGCCGCGACGGAGATCGCGTTCTTCTTTTCCGGCATCGAAATCACCGGCTGACGTCGTCCATGTCGTGGATGATCCTGCTTAGCCGGATATTGATGGCGGCGATATTCGTACAGTCCGGTATCAATAAGGCGTTGGCACCGTCGGCGACCATGGCGATGCTGACCAGATACGGCCTGCCGGTTCCAGGGGGCGCCTACGCCGTCGCTCTGCTCGTCGAAATCGGGGCGGGGATCGCGTTTTTAATCGGCTGGAAGGCTCGGACGGCGGCGCTGGTGCTGGCGATCTGGTGTATCGCGACAGGATTTGTCGCGCATTACCATCCAGGCGATCAAGGACAAATGATCAATTTCATGAAGAACTTGTGTATGGCAGGGGGGTTTCTGCAGGTTGTCGCGTACGGAGCGGGGAAGTTCAGCGTCGACCGGGGATGAGAGAATTTAGCGAGAGGCCGCCGACGGAAACAGCTTACCGTCCCACGAACGCCGGCGGGCGTTTCTCCACAAAGGCGCGCGCCGCCTCGGCGTGATCGGCGGTTTCACGGGTGCGCAACATTCCGTATGCCTCCGAGTCGAGGGCGTCGGATAACGTGCCTTCCTCGGCGACCTTGATGTTGCGCTTGATGTAGCGGTACGCCACGCGCGGGCCGGCCGCGAATTTGCCGGCCAGCGCCATTGTCTCCGCGACCAGTTCCAAATCTGGCACCACCCGGGTCACGAGACCCAGAGTGAGGAGTTGGGATGAGCCCAGAGTTTCAGCGGTAAGATACAGTTCGCGGGCCTTGGATGTGCCGACGAGTTGGGTCAGAAAATACGTGCCGCCGTAATCGCCCGATAGTCCGACTTTAGCGAAAGCGGTGGTCATGCGCGCCGCCTCGCCGGCAATCCGAAGGTCGCAGGCCAACGCAAGCGACATGCCCGCTCCGGCCGCGACGCCGTTGACCATCGCGATCGTGGGCTTCGGCATGTCGTGCAGCAGCCGGGACGCCTCCATGCTGGCGCGCAATTGATCGGCGCGTTGCTCGGGCGACTGTTCCGATTTTCCGGCGACCGCCGCCTGCACCCGAACGTCGCCGCCCGAGCAGAAGGCACGTCCGGCGCCGGTCAGCACGACACAGCCAATCTCCGGATCCTCGGCCAGAGCGGCGAGGTGAGTGCGCAGTCCGGACAGCATGGCCCGGGTGAGCGCGTTCAGCCGTTCTGGCCGGTTGAGGGTGAGAACGGCGACGCCACGATCGACCGACAGCAGAAGTTCTTCGCTCATGCGGCGGCGCCATTGCGGTGGGAGAATGCGGTTTCGGCGCT
>JBEKGV010000316.1:0-5668 GCA_050012615.1 Acetobacteraceae bacterium
AATCCTGCGCCATACGAACCATGGCGTCGTAAATCGACTGGTCCCCGTGCGGGTTGTATTTGCCCATCACGTCGCCGACGACGCGGGCACATTTCTTGAACCCGGCCGTCGGATCGAGCCGCAGTTGATGCATCGCATAGATCAGCCGCCGATGCACCGGCTTCAGCCCATCGCGCACATCCGGCAGCGACCGCGACATGATGGTCGACAATGCATAGGCGAGGTACCGCTCGGACAGAGCGTCCTTGAGCGCGGTGTCTTCGATGTGTCCGGCGAAATCATCCGGCATCGCGGTCCTCCTGCTCTGCCACCGCGGGCGAATCGTCCACCAGAGCGGCGACCCGGTCGTACAGCATCTGGCGAGCCATGGGCAGCGGTCTGTGTCGTGCGCCGAATACGTCCCGGGCCAGGAAATGCCCTGTCAGTCGCAGCCCATCGTGCCAATCCACTGGGCCGGATTCCAGGGCGCCGGTCAGGAACGGTGGCAGGCGCAAAAGCCGAGTCGACCACATCCCCGCGCCCTCCGCGGTGACCGCGCGGCCGGTTTTTGGCGAAACAAAATCGAGCCCCTCGGTCGACCCCGTCACCGCGCAAGACGTCAGGTCAAGCCCAAATCCAAGGTCGGCGAGCAATACCGTCTCCCACCGGATCAATTCGGGGAGCACGGATCGCCCGAGGGTTAGTCGCGGCAGCAGGTGGATCATGCCAGCGAACACCGCCTCGTGCGGCTCGCGTTCCGGCAACGCATCCTCGGCCAGAGAACAGACCGCGGTCAGCATCGAGAGTGCGAGCGGATCATCCATGACGGACGCGGCGGTGGCGTGGATCAGTTCGCCGCGAAATTGGCCGAGTTGATCGGACAGTCGAGCGATCCACCTCGCCTGCACGAAATTACCAGCCTGCCACAGCCCACCCTGGGCGCGCGACGCTCCGCCGCGCACGAGGCCTCGATGCGAGCCGTGTTCCCCAGTCATCAGTGTGGCGATGACATCACCCTCACCGTAGGGGCGGGTATCCAGCACGATGGCAGGCAGGTCCCAGTCCATGGGCTCGCTTATATCAGGGTGGCGGAGAAAGTGGGCACCCGGCCAAGTTCCCGTCACCTCAGGATCGACTGAAAACGCCCCTGTCGAAGAGGCCGACCAGAGTTCAATAGAGCCAGATCGCGTCGTGCGGGCTGGACGCGATAACCTCCGTCCGCCGGCAAGGCATGTCCTTGCGGTCGCAACGACCCCGCGCCCCGCGGATCCGGCGTGGTGCCAAACATATCGCGTGCGACAGCGGGTTCGAGCGGATTGCAGGCGGTTGCGCGTGATGGCAGCGTGCCATGATGGAGATCCGGGATGCGGTCGTCGAAGACGCTCTGGCCGGTTGTGACGTGCTCAGGCGGTCGATAGTGGAGCTGTGCATCGTAGATCATCGCAATGACCCCGCGATCCTTGGGCGATGGCTGAGCACGTAAGTCTTGATTTATGGAACAGCGTCAGGTCCACGAACACGGCCTGATTCATTGGCCCAATTGGCCACCGAATACCGCTTCCACCTTCGCGGAAGCGTTTGGCCCGACCCTGCTTCGCTTACCCCCCGGGATCTTCCAACCCAATGGCCCTCAACCGCGCGCCCTCCTCGTCCCAGCGGGCGCGTTCCTTAACATTCAGGAACAAATGCACCGGCCGCTCCAGCAACCCGGCCAGATCGCGACGTGCGCGGGCGCCGATATCGCGAATTTTCGAACCTTTCTCGCCGATGAGGATCGCCTTGTGACCCGGCCGGGCGACGTAGATCGTGACTTCAATGCGCACCGAGCCATCGCGACGCTCCTTGAAGCTTTCCGTTTCGACGGTGGCGGCGTAGGGCACCTCGTCGTGCGTCTGCATGAATATCTGTTCGCGCACGGTTTCCGCGGCGAGCAAACGGTCCGGCAGGTCGGTCAGGTCGTCCTCGGGATACAGGAAGGGTCCCTCAGGCACCGCGGCGGCCAGCGCCCGGGAAAGTTCGGCGACGCCATCACCGTTGCCGGCACTGACCATGAAGGTCTCCTCGAACGGCGCCAGCGCGGTCAACGATGCGATCAACGGCAGCAAGGCTTCCGCCGCCACGAGATCGGTCTTGTTCAGCACCAGCCAGCAGCGCCGTCCCGACGTCCCGAGGCTGGAGGCGATCGCCCTCACCTGCTCGGTTGCCCCGGCCTTCGCATCCACCAGCAGCAGCGCCAGGTCGGCGTCCGCGGCTCCCGACCAGGCGGCCGCCACCATCGCCCGATCCAGTTTTCGACGCGGACGGAAGATCCCGGGTGTATCCACCAGCAACACCTGGCTGCCGTCACGAATGAAAATCCCCAGCACCCGAAACCGTGTGGTTTGTGCCTTTGGAGAAACGATCGATAATTTCGCGCCCGTCAGGCGGTTGAGCAACGTCGACTTGCCGGCGTTCGGCGCGCCGACGATGGCGACAAAACCGCAGCGGGCGGTCACTTCGCCAACCATCATATCGGGAGATTTGGGTAAAGGTTTTCAGCAGCGAGCTGCTCGGCGGCGCGCTTGCTGCCTGCCGTGCCCAGGCCCTCGCAGGCGCCGACTGTCACGGTCACAACGAAAACGGGCGCGTGCGGCGGTCCGGACCGCTCGGCGATCTTGTAGACAGGCAGATCGAGGCCCCGCTTCTGGGCCCATTCCTGCAACGCCGTCTTGGCGTCCTTGGGAGGTGTTTCCTGGGCGATCATCGCGTCGCTCCAGGCGCGATGCACGAAGTCCCGCGCCGGTTCCAGGCCTCCATCGAGATAGATCGCGCCCAGGGCGGCCTCGAGTGCGTCCGCCAGGACCGTGGCACGACGCTTCACTCCCGCTCGAGCCTCTCCCGGCGCCACCGACAGAGCCTCCCCCAGCCCGATCGTTTCCGCCACCAGCGCCAACACCGGCTGGGAGACCAGAGAGGCCAAACGGCGCCCCAGATCGCCTTCTTGCTCCTGAGGAAATCGCTCGGCGAGCCACTCCGCGACGAGTAATCCCAGGACCCGGTCGCCAATGAATTCCAGCCGCTCGTTCGATCCGTGCGCCGGCCGCTTGCCTTGCAGGGCCGAGCGATGGGTCAGCGCTTCACGCGGCAAATCCGAACGCGTGAACCGATAACCCAGGATCGCGTCGAGCGCCTCGCTCACCGGTTTAGTGGATCCGCTGAAGCAGGCGGCTCCAGCGGATTTCGACGGGCCAGTACCAGACTTCGTACCAGGGATGCTCGCTGTCGATCGAGAAGAACAGGATCTCGGCGCGGCCCACCAAATTTTCGACGGGGACGTAGCCGACCGCGTTCATGAAGCGGCTGTCGGCCGAGTTGTCGCGGTGATCGCCCATGGCAAACACGTGGTCCGGGGGCACGACATATTCGATGGTGTTGTTTGGATCGAACTCCTTCGCGGGATCGAAGCCGGGCCGTCGGCTCGCATCCGTGCCGTCGGTCGCTTTAAGAATTTCATGGCGGACGCCGTTCGGCAGCGTCTCCATATAGAGTTTCTCGCGCTGAACGTAGCCGCTGTCGTCGGTATCGTATGTGCCCAGAAGCTCGCGCGGGCACATCTGGCCATTGATGTAGAGCTGTCCTTGCTTGATCTGGATGTGATCACCGGGCAGGCCAATGATGCGCTTTATGTAATCGGTCGAGGTGTCGCGCGGATATTTGAATACCGCGACATCGCCTCGTTTCGGCAGGGAGCCGAAGATTCGGCCCTCGAACAGCGACGGCGAGAACGGCAGCGAGAACTTCGAATAGCCATAACTGTATTTCGAAACGAACAGATAATCGCCGACGAGGAGGGTGGGCTCCATGCTGCCCGACGGAATGTTGAATGGCTCAAACAATACCGTACGCACGGCGATGGCGATCAACCCCGCATAGATAATGGTTTTGATGTTTTCGACCCAGACGTTCGGTTGTCGCCGGGCCTTGGCCGCCTTGGCAGTCGCCATACAGAAGCACTTCCCAATGGAAAACGGGTGGAAATCGCGCGGGATCAAGCCCGCGGGGTATCAGGCTGTCAAGAGGATTAGAGTTTCTTTCTTTTCAAAGGTTTAATGTTTCATCCATCCGCCAGCCTGCGGTCAAATCGAAAGCCTATGGCTCGAAGCCCCGGGCTTAACCCGGACCGCGACACGGACTCCTCCGCTGTCGTGCCGGAACGCGCCGTTCGGTAGCTCGCCCCGCATCCTCCTGCAAACCATATATATGAGGCCAGATCGACAGAGGGAAGCCATCGCCCCCGTCCTCGCGCCCCGGGTCACAGGCCGCCGCCTCCCTCAGCCGCCCCCCTCGTTGCGCCGCACAACTACCACTGTTAAATTCGGCGACCGACAATCTCAGAGCCGAAGGGGGCCCCATGGCGGCACGCATCGCCGTGGTCCACGATAACCGATGGTACCGTGATCGCCTGGCCAGCGTTCTGCGGGAACAGGGGCACGTGGTCACCGTGTTCGACGATCCGACGACCGTGGAGGGCATCTCTCCCGTGCCGGACGAGATAAACCTGCGCGTCCTCGAGGTGGCGGGCCAGGTCCCGGGAGTACGCCTGGTCGTCACCTCGATGCCCAAGACCAGTCGGACGACCGGATGGAGCGCATTCCTCGCCTCCCCAGTCACGGCGATAGATGTCGCGAGCGCGGTGCGACGCTTGTTGCCCGGTACCGAGCGGGTGTCCGAGTAAAGGGAGGGCTCGGAGATCGTGCGATATCCGTCCGGTCCGCTCGCCGGATACGAGAACATTCTGAATTGAAACTGATTACATTTCTCCTTGCATCGACACTCGGACATACGCGCCGGCGACGATCCCTTGCTGAGCCAGTCGTGATCCGTCAGTAAAGAAGCCATTCCGTCGCGATCGGCATCGCCGCTCAAAAAATAAGAGAGCTGTTCAATAGTCGCAACTGCCGCGAAACGCCCATCTCCCATGCAAGCTTCATGTGCAATCACTTGTTGCGACGATCTGCTCTCTTACCACATTGGCCCGCATGAATACCTATCTTATTACTCCAGAGGGGGATGGATTCCAAATAATCGAGACGTATCCGGATGGCCGCCGAAGCTTTATCGGCGGCTTTTCCACCGAAGCCGCCGCTCAGGCATGGCTGGATAACTATCTTCGGATGCGGAAATTGAACGAGAAAGCACTGGGAAAGCCGAAAGGCCCGGCATACTGAACAGCACGCGCCCCGGGTTGACGCCGCGGGCCCAGATTTTCACCACCGCGCTCGTTACGATCAATCACGGTTGGACCGTCTGTTCTGCGCTCACGCAGTCCAGAAACTCAAGCCACGGATGGCGGATCGCTATAACCGGTCGAATAATGGCGAATCCGCGATATTAAATCTTGAGAGGGGGTGAAATTCCACGATGGCGCCTTTGGAGGCCAGTTTCCGATGCCATCGGAAGCAACGATGTCACGCGGCGGACGCGATGTTTGTAAGCGCGTCAATCGCCCGGCCGATGCGCAACAGAGCGTCCGATTGCTGTTGGAACACCAGCCCGAGTACGCCACCGCCACATCGCACGACCCTCGCCGTTACCGGTCCGCCGGCCGCGGGCAGGTCGACCTCCAGTTGGCTGCCGATTGAAAGGGATTGCTCGCACAGGAAAGCCGCACCCCCGCGCGACAGGTCTCGCAGCGCCACCTGGATCGCGT
>JBEKGV010000317.1:0-5668 GCA_050012615.1 Acetobacteraceae bacterium
GCAGGACGCTGACCTGGACGAGTTGTTCAGTTGGGCGCCGAAGATTCTGGCGCGACTGCAAAACCTGCCGATGCTGCGCGATGTCACCACCGATCAGCAGAACGGTGGCACGACCGCGACGATCGTGATCGACCGCGACAAGGCGGCGCGCTTCGGCATCCAGCCGCAGGTGATCGACGACACGTTGTACGATGCGTTTGGGCAACGCCAGATCACGCAGTATTTCTCGCAGGTCAACTCCTACCATCTGATCCTGGAGGTGATGCCGGGACAGGCAACGGATATTGACACGATCAACAAGCTTTACGTGAAATCCATCACCGGAGCGACGGTGCCGTTGAACTCTTTCGTGCAATGGACGACCGCGCCGGTGCAGCCGCTGTCGATCAGCCATCAGAGCATGTTCCCCGCCGTTACCCTCAGCTTCAATCTGGCTCAGGGCGCGGCGCTTGGCGACGCGGTCACGGCGATCAACGCGGCGATGGCGGACATGCACACGCCGCTGTCGCTCAACGCCTCGTTCTCGGGAACCGCGCAGGCGTTCCAGGAATCATTGAAGAGCCAGCCGTATCTGATCGCCGCCGCGCTGATCACGGTTTATATCATTCTGGGCGTTTTGTACGAGAGCTACATCCTGCCGATCACGATCCTTTCGACATTGCCGTCCGCGGGCGTCGGCGCGTTGCTGATGTTGCGGCTGGCGGGTCTCGATCTGTCGGTGATCGCGATGATCGGCATGATCCTGCTGATCGGCATCGTGAAAAAGAACGGGATCATGATGGTCGACTTCGCCATCTCGGCGGAGCGAAACAGAGGCATGGCTCCGGAAGACGCGATCCGTCAGGCCTGCCTGCTGCGGTTCCGCCCGATCTTCATGACGACCATGGCGGCGATGCTGTCGGGCCTGCCGCTGATGCTCAGCAGCGGCGCCGGTTCGGAACTACGCAAACCGCTTGGCTACGCGATGGTCGGCGGACTGGCGCTGAGCCAGATCCTGACGCTCTACACGACGCCGGTCATTTATCTCTATATGTCATCACTGCAACGGCTGTTGTCGAAACGGCCGGCCCACATGCCAACCCTGGCCGCCAAAATCGGCGGTGCCGAGGCAGCCGACTGACATTCTGGGCGTGGCCTGGAGCACGATCGCTTCCGGTTGAAGCAGGCTCCAGGGGTTCTACGAGAGAGTGATGCACGTCTTCCGACCATTCAGCGTGAAGCGTTCACGCTCTAAATCGCGCGCAAAAAGAACGCCAGGGTGACCGTCGCGGTCAGAACAACAACGAACAGACGCACGATGTGTGGCGGCAAAATGCTGCCCAGACGAGCACCAAGGTAACCGCCAATAACACTCGCCGCCAGCATTGCGAGGGCGTCAGGCCAGCGCACGGCGCCAGCCGCGATGAACCAAACGACAGCGGCGCCGTTCGCCGAACTGACCAGCAAGACCCGAGCCGGCGCCATTGCTTTCAGATCGTCGGTGGCAAGCAGTAAACACCAGGCCGCCATCATCATCAGGCCAACCGCGCCACCGAAATAGCCGCCATAAATCGAGACCACGAACTGAATGATCGGCAATGCCGCTGGGCCAACCCGGACGAACCGGCGAAGCGTCAGGCCGGCGCGCGCGCCGAACACGAACGTCAATGTCGCCAGCAGCAGCAGCCACGGAATGACGACGTCGAATAAATGCTCGGGCGTGGCCAGCAACAGTATCGCACCAACGAGCCCTCCGGCGATGCTGATAGGCGCCAGCACGATCAACCGAAAGCCTCCGATGCCGGCCAGTTCGCGCCGATAGGCGAACGAACTGGCGAGCGTGCCGGGAAACAGCGCCACTGTTGAGGAAGCATTGGCGATGACCGGCGGCAATCCGGCGAGCACCATGGCCGGAAACGTGATGAATGATCCACCACCGCCGATCGCGTTCATCGTGCCCGCCATTAAGCCCGCGGCGGCAAGGAGCAGAAGAGTCGCCATACGGCCGGTTGTATAGAGTGTGGGCCGCCGAAGACAGGGCGTGGCGCGGATGCCTGACCTGTAGGTGGCCGCGGCGGGCCGTCAGATCAGTTGGCGACGCGCGGAAGCGTGGCTGGCACCGCTTATTAAACCGAAGGGGTGCCTAAAGGTCGGTCTGCACAGCCGCGATACCCAGGCGCCACAGTGCGGCAGACGAACCTCGGAACGAGGTTATCGTGCCCAGGGCGTCAGGAACTCGACCATTTTGGCCCGACGCCGGATCCACGGGAATCATACCGACCCCGGCTCGGAATTTCGTAACCATGACGACACGATTCGTGCATAATCGGCAAACGTCAACTCAGGGACTTCAAAGCGCAATTCCAGGCACAGAGCGGGAAGCTCGGCCTGAAATCGAGCAAAACGCCTCGCGATTTCGATCCCACCTGGAATGGCCGCTGCACCCGACGGCAATGAACTGGAGAGCCAATTCCGAATCGCGGCAATGATCCGACCGGGATTACCGCCATGCGGTGTTATGTCCTGACCGGAAATATCACTGATAAACTTCTGAAATCGAAATGGATCGGTATCGAGCACCAGGCAGGACTTTCGACTCTGCGCTTGGCCACCAAAACGTCTGGCACCCAAAAACAAGCCGAGTTCGAGAGGCATATTGAACCGGGGCAGGCCGTGCTCATTCAGTTCGACGCGAGAGATGTCGTGAATGCCGCGGCGGCATTCACCAATTAATGTGAGAATCTTATCGATCCGAGTCTGACTCGCATCGTCAATTTCCAGCGCGGATCGCGGGATGAAACCGCAAATAAAGACAACAAACACAGTCGCGTCGAACAGGGGCCGGTAGGCCGCATCAAAAGGACAATTGATGAAGACGCCGGACTCGTAATGAGCGTCTCGTTCGGGAGTTGTGCGGCGGGTATCAGACCTCACTTTTTGACGCGCGACGAGCGATCACGGTCTTTACCGCTCGATCGATATCGCGGGGCGGAATAGTGTGGGGACCACGGGGCGCCGATTGAATTCGGCGTGGCACCTTCGATCTAATTTTTGAACCCGACGGCTCAAGGTCAGTCATCCCCAACACGAAACGCCGTCGGATCGCTTGGATGACCTGTTTGGTGGCCTCATGATAGCCACCCTCCTGCGGGCGCCAATTTGAAATAGGCAACACGCGTCCGTTCTTTGTGGGTATCACTTGGAGGTCGCCAACAAACCCCCACCAAGAGCAAGGTTTCAAAATGACAGGAATGACCAGCCCCTGCGAAAGGCGGGATTGCTTCTCAATCGTCGGCAATTCGGAGTTATATATAAAGTCGGCGGCGAAGTAATCGGCGCTCATACAAAGAACGAAGATATTCGCCTGCGCCAACACATCCGACATAGTCTTGTCCCAACGGTTACCGGCGTTAATCGAGTCGTCCATCCAAAACTCAGTCCCCAATTCCGCCCTCGCCGCAGGAAGCAAATGGCGGCAGAGCCGCTGAACATATTCTCGGTCGTGGTGACTATAAGATATAAATCCGTAAGGCTCGGAACGCCTTTGTGCGGCAGCGTCATGCACCACGGGAATGATCCGCCCAAGAATTCTCGGCACGACGCGTTTCTGGGATATATCTCACCTTCGCATTCCTTTTCACCTCTATTTCACAAGGATGTGCGATGCCCAACGGCAATATCAACCCTAATTCCGGCATTCGCCAAATACGCGCGCGAAAATGCGATCAACCGAACGCATGTGCAGCGCAGGATCGAACGCGGCATCGAGTTCGACAGAGGAAACACGGCCCACGACGTCGGGGTCGGCCTCAAGATTTGTTCTAAAATCATGACCCTCCGGCGATCCCAGCTTCGTCCACGTTTCCATCGCGCAACGTTGCGTGATCGCATAGGCATCCTCGCGGGAAATGCCCGATCGCGCCAGCATCGACAATACTTCGCCGGAATAAACCACACCGCCCAAACTGTCGAGGTTGGCCCGCATCCGTTCCGGATAGACAAGCAGCCGCTCCATCATGCCGGCCAGCCGCATCAACGCGAAATCCAGAGCAATCGTCGTATCGGGCCCAATCACGCGTTCCACGCTGGAATGGCTGATGTCTCGTTCGTGCCACAAAGTAACGTTTTCCAGGGCCGGCACGACAGCGGAACGAACAATCCGCGCGAGACCGGTCAGGTTTTCACTCAGCACCGGGTTCCGCTTGTGCGGCATGGTCGAGGAGCCCTTTTGGCCAGGATGGAAGAACTCCTCGGCCTCGCGCACCTCGCTGCGTTGCAAATGGCGGATTTCGGTGGCCAACCGCTCGATCCCGCTGGCGATGACGCCCAGGGTGGCGAAGAAAGCAGCGTGGTGGTCGCGCGGAATGATCTGGGTGGAGATCGGCTCCGGCCGCAGACCAAGCCGAGAGGCAACGTATTCTTCAACCGATGGATCGAGATGGGCGAACGTGCCGACGGCGCCGCTCATCTGCGCCACCGCGATCTCCTCGCGCGCCACCAGCAATCGGGCGCGATCGCGATCGAACTCCGCGTAGTGACCCGCGAGCTTCAGCCCGAACGTCGTCGGTTCGGCGTGGATGGCGTGGCTGCGGCCGATCGTCAGCGTGTATTTGTGTTCGAACGCGCGCTTCTTCAGGGCGGCAAGGACAACGTCCAGATCCTTCAACAGCAGGTCCGCGGCCTGGGTCAGTTGCACCGACAGGCAAGTGTCCAGCACGTCGGAACTGGTCATCCCGAGGTGCATGAAGCGGCTGTCCGGACCGATCGCCTCGGCGAGCCAGGTCAGAAAGGCGATGACATCATGCCGCGTTTCCAGCTCGATCGCATCGATCCTCTCGATGTCGGCGGGACCGATGGCGGCGACTTTGGGGCCGCCCTTTTCGCGGATCGCCCGGGCGGCGGTTTCAGGGATGGCACCGATGCGCGCCATGCCTTCGGCGGCCAGGGCCTCGATCTCGAACCAGATGCGGTATCGATTTTCCGCGGTCCAAATGCCGGCCATTTCAGGGCGGCTATAACGGGGCACCATGCGACCTCAGCGGATTCGGGGTGTGATTTCGTCGCCCGCAGAGTAACACGGATGCTGCATCAGCGTCGAGGATGGTGGCCGGTTCATGGACTTTGCTGGATGGCCGGCCGATCTGACGGTGCTTGCCCAGGTCGTGATGATCGACGTCGCGCTGGCGGGGGATAACGCTGTCGTCGTCGGGATGGCGGTCGCGGGACTGCCGGAGGATCGACGGCGGAAGGCGATCCTGCTGGGGATTGGCGGCGCGACCTTGCTGCGTATCCTGTTGGGCGCGGTGGCGCTGCGCGTGTTGGATATCATCGGCCTGACGCTCGCAGGCGGCCTGCTGCTTCTGTGGGTTTGCTGGAGGATGTATCGGGAGCTACGAGCCGCCCAAAGCGCGCCCGGCGGGACGGACCCCAGGAAAACGCTACGTCAGGCGATGTGGCAGATCATCGTCGCGGACCTGTCGATGAGTTTGGACAACGTCCTCGCTGTCGCCGGCGCAGCACACGGTCATCCCTGGGTCCTCGTCACTGGGCTGCTGTTCTCGGTGGTGCTGATGGGGGCGGCCGCGACGGCGATCTCACGGCTGTTGGAGCGGTATCGGTGGGTCGGGTGGATCGGATTGCTGATCGTCCTGCGTATTGCCCTGGAGATGATCTGGGCTGGGGGATGGGG
>JBEKGV010000318.1:0-5658 GCA_050012615.1 Acetobacteraceae bacterium
CGTGGGCATGACGGGCTTGCTGACGCGGATGACCAAAAATCGACCAGTTGATTACCAAATAGCCGTGGTCAGGCAATAGATTGTGCAATTTCCACCCTCAGGTGACCTTCTGGCCAGAGATCGTGCGAATGCATACAATGCCCCCGCCGATCTCGACTCAAAAAGGACCTCCGCCATGTCATCGAGCATCCTGAACGAGCACCTGTTCGCCAGCTTCGAGGCGTCCATCCGGGACATCAACAACGCCGAGATGCTGCCGCCGGTTTGCTACACCAACGCGGAATTCCATGAGTTCGAGAAGGACGCGATATTCAATCGCGAGTGGCTCTGCGTCGGGCGCGAATCATGGGCCAGGGAGCCGGGCGAATTCTTCACGACGACGCACGCGGGTGAGCCGATCGTCGTGGTCCGCAATCGGCATGGCGAGCTGAAAGCGTTCTCCACTGTCTGCCAGCATCGCGCGATGCTGGTGGCCGAGGGTCACGGACGCACGAAAACCTTCCTCTGCCCATACCATCATTGGGTTTACTCATTGGACGGCCAGCTCATCGGCGCACCCGCCATGGATCGCGCCTGCGATTTCGACAAAAAGCAGGTGCGGCTGCCGGAATTCAGGCTGGAGGTCTGGCTCGGCTTCGTGTTCATCAACTTCGATCCCGACGCGCTGCCGCTCGGGCCGCGGCTGGAGCCGTTGCGCAACGCTGTCGCCAACTACAAGGCGGAGCTGGCGGACGGCCCGCGTCCCGACGGCTCGACGACCTATCCATGGAACTGGAAGGTCATGTTCGAGAACAACAACGACGGCTACCACGCCAACCGGCTGCATCGCGGCATGCATGACGTCATCCCGAGCGCGCTGTGCCGGTTCCCCGAGCTGCCGCCGGACACCGCCGGCTACTTCCGCTGGAACGGTACCACGAACAAGGACGGAGCGGTCAACCCGCTGCAGCGCTGCATCCTGCGCATCTTCCCGGATCTGACGGAGCCTCAGCGGCACGAGGTGATCTTCGCGAACGTTCCGCCGACACTCACACTGGGATTCCGCTCCGATCAGGTCAGCTATTTCATCCTGCACGCCGAAGGGCCGGAGGTAACCGTCGCCGAACAAGGCGTCCTTTACGCGCCAGGCGCGATGGAGGAGCCGCTGTTCGAGGAACGGCGCCAGATCAACGTGCAGTCCTCAGTCATCATCGGTGCCCAGGATCGGCACGTCGATACGTTGGTGCAACGTGGACTGCGCTCCCGCTATGCCATCCGCGGACGCTACTCGTGGCAGGAGCAGACGCATCGCGAATTCAATAAATGGCTGGTCGACCGCTATCGCGACACGTGGCACGGCCGCAAAGGCGCGCAACTTCGAGCGGCCGAGTAACGCGCGATGCGCCGGCTCGCCGAACCGCGGACGGATGGCCAGCGCCTGCATCATTTGCCGGCGCGGCCGGGCAGCGTTCATTGGGGATATTTCGACGCTTCGCTCGCGCCGGCGCTGCGGGTGCAAAGCGGCGACCTAATCCGCACCGAGGCCATCACGCATCATGCGGGCGATGCGCCGCATCTGATGATGGATGCGGAGATCCGTGCGCTTTACGCGGCGATCCCGGAGGATGACCGAAGCCCAGGTGTGCACATCATGACGGGCCCGATCCATGTCGAGGAGGCGATGCCCGGCGACATGCTGGAAGTGCGCTACCTGGAGATGGTGCCGCGCTTCGCCCATGGCTCGAATCTCGCCGCGCACTGGGGATATCTGTATCGCGAGATGGCGGAGCGTGAGCGTGTGACCATCTGGCGCATCGATCCCACCACCAATCTTGCCTCCGCAGAATTCGCTTACGACGTCGCGGAGAAATACACGGTCCCGGGCCGCATCGCCGATTACTCGACCTGTAAATGCGAACCCGCGCTGCGCGGTGTGCGGGTGCCCGTGCGGCCGCATCTCGGCACGGCCGGCGTCGCCCCCGACTTGCCCGGCCGTATCAGCAGCGTCCCTCCTGGGCTGCATGGCGGCAACATCGACAATTGGCGCATCGGCGCCGGTGCCACGATGTATTATCCGGTGCAGGTTCCGGGCGCGCTGTTTTCGGTTGGCGATCCGCACATCTCGCAAGGCGATGGCGAGATCAGCGGCACAGCGATCGAGGCAACGCTCGATGTGCTGTTTCAGGTGCATGTGCGCAAGGATTTTCATTTCCCGTCGCCGCTGCTGGAAACGCCGCGCTACTGGATCGTGCATGGGTTCGACGAGGACCTCAACGCGGCCATGCGCAACGCCAGCGTCGATATGCTGCGGCTGTTGACCGAGCACCAGCAGCTCAGCCGCGACGACGCTTACTCGCTGATGAGCGTGGCGGCGGATTTCGCGGTGACGCAAGTGGTGGATGGCAAACAGGGCATTCACTGCAGGATCGCACGCAGCGTGTTCCGCTGCGATTGAACGGCCGAAGCTGGCACAGGGATTGCTCCATTCACATCGTCCCTAGGTGAAGGAGGCCATGGTCATGCGAACCGCGGAAATGGGTTGGCGCCGGATACGCGTTGTTCCGGCGGCGTTGCTGCTCGGTACTGTTCTGCTGTGCGGCATCGTTCCGGCGATCGCGCAGGCCGAGGAGGTACGGCCGTGCGAACCGGACAAGCTGGCGACGCGCTATCCGGGCCTGGTCGGCAAGACGATCCGTATCGGACAGGATGGCGCATCGGTTCCGTACACCTATCGCGACCCGAAAGATCCAGACCACATCATCGGCTCCGACGCCGACTACGCGCGCTCGGTGTTCGGCTGTATCGGCATGCCGGTGGAATTCGTTATCGGGACGTGGGGAGGGTTGATCGCCGCCGTCTCATCGGGTCGCATCGACGTGATGTGGGACGTGTTGTATTACACGCCGGAGCGAGCAAAGATCGTGGATTTCGTGCTTTACGAGGCCGCTTCGGACGCGGCGGTCGTTCGCCATGGTAACCCAAAGAACATCAACTCACTCGACGATTTGTGCGGCAAGCGCGGGTTGGGTGGACTTGGCACGATCGAGGCCAACCTGCTGCAGGTCCTCAGCAAGAAATGTACCGATGCGGGGAAAGATGCCATCGATATATATACGTATTCGGACAAGCCCAGTGCGTGGCGGATGATAGAGAACGATCGGGGAGATGTGGTGTTGGGGTCGGCGGCGATGGCCGATGCGCTCGTCGCCGAAAGACCGGAGGTGTTCGGGATCGGTTTCCGGTTCCTTCCCGATATCAAGTGCGGCGTCGGCGTGGCGAAGGGCAATACGGAACTCGAGCAGGCGATACGCGATGGGATCGAAGCGACCCAGGCAAGCGGTCAGATCGCGAAGATTTTCGCGACCTACAAACTCGATCCCGCGTTGATCATCGCGCCAGCCATCCTGACGAAGTGACCAGCGGCAACCGGACAGGTCACGCGTGAACGGCGGCTTCGCCTCACAGTTCCCGCACTATTTGACATCGGCGTTTCTGCTGAGCGGTGCCTTGCTGGCACTGGAGATTTCCGCGCTGGCGATGCTTGGCGGCACGGCCCTGGGCCTGGTGGTGGCGCAGATGCGGCTGGCGCGTCCGAAGCCGGTGCGAGGCATCGCCTGGGTTTATGTTTGGCTGATGCGCGGAACTCCGCAATTGCTGCAACTGGTGTTCCTGTTCGACATATTGCCCGACATGGGCATCAAATTTGACAGCTTCTGGACGGCCGTCGTTGGGTTTTCGATGAACGAGGCAGCGTTCAGTTCGGAGTTAATTCGGGGCGGGATTGGATCGGTCAATCAGACGCAGGTGCTGGCGGCTGAATCTCTCGGGATGTCGCGTCTGCTGACCCTGCGCCGCATCATACTCCCCCAGGCCATGCAAACCATTCTTCCTGGGCTTGTGAACAATTCAATCAGCATGGTGAAGGCGACGTCCATCGCCTCGGTGATTTTCGTGAACGAACTGACTTTTCGCAGCGAGCAACTGGTCAGTCAGAACTTCCAGTTTTACGCGGTATTCGTCGCGGCCGGCGCGATCTATCTGGCGGTGACGAGTGTCATTTCGGTCGCGCAAATGCTGATCGAGCGGCGGTTGGATTTGAACGCGGTTCGCGGCCCAGATGGGGTGGGTTTGCTGGGAAGGTGGTTTGAAGGCTTGTGGCCGGGCCGCGTTGAAGTTCGACCGAAGGCGATCGGGCCGATTGTGACTCCGTTGTGTGTGCAACCGCTCGCGATCGATGGCCTGACGAAGTTCACCGCGCGGTTCGCTAGCCAAGATACGGGACCGAAACAGAAATTCCTGGCCTGCCGCAATGTTTGGAAATCCTATGGCCAGCGCGAGATCCTGCGAGCACTGGATCTGACGGTGGCGAGCGGCGAGGTGGTCGCGCTCATGGGGCCGAGCGGATCCGGCAAGAGTACGCTGCTGCGGCTGATCAATCATCTTGAGGCGCTGGACTGGGGCGAGATCACCGTCAATGGACAATATGTCGGCTATGACAAGGTCGGTTCACAGCTTAAGCCTCGACGCGATCTGGCGCGGGCGCGCGCCGAGGCACGGATTGGGATGGTGTTCCAGCACTTCAATCTGTTCAGCCACATGACGGCGATCCAGAACATCGTCGAGGCGCCGATCCGAGTGTTGGGCGTCGACCCGGCGGAAGCGCGCGAGATGGGCATGATGCTGCTGGAGCGCGTCGGCCTGATCAATCACGCGCATCATTTGCCGCATCGGCTGTCCGGGGGCCAGCAGCAGCGTGTCGCGATCGCGCGCGCCTTGGCCATGTCGCCACAATTGATGCTGTTCGACGAGCCGACGTCGGCGCTCGATCCGGAACTCGTGGCGGAGGTGCTGACAGTGATCCGCATGTTGGCCGAGGCGGGAATGACCATGCTGGTCGTTACGCACGAGGTGCGCTTCGCTCGTGAGGTCGCGGATCGCGTGATCTTCATGGACCAGGGCGCGATTATTGAAGAGGGTACGCCGGCCGAGGTGCTCGGCAATCCGAAGCAGGAACGTACGCGGCGATTTCTGGGGCTTGCCGACATGCCGGTGGGTCAATAACCAGGTTGAGAAGGAGTTCTCGATGAACACTACGTTGTTCGCTCGGCTCGGCGGCGAGGCAGGTCTCACGCGGATCATCGATCTGTTATACGAACGAGTTCTGGCGGACGACTACCTCCGCGAATACTTCATGGACGTTGACGTCGAGCGACTGAAGACAAGCCAGCTTGGGTATTTGCGCAGGCTGTTTGGCGACAGCGACGGAGTCTATAACGGCGCTCCCTTGCAAGCCGCGCATCAGGGACAGCTCGTGCCGGAGCAGGCGTTCGACATGTTCATCGATCTGTTCGTCGAAGCGGCAGCCGAGAGTGGGGTTGACGACGATAGTCAGGAGGCCGCGTGCGTGGCGCTGAAGGCGCTGCGAGCGAGCGTGATCATGGAGTTCAAACCGAACCCGGCTTATAATTACCCAACGAAGAAATTCTGATGGTGGGAGATGCGACGCGACGGGCCCTGGGCCTTATAGGCGCTAAGTTAAGGGCGCGTCCGTCAATTCACGCGTCAGGCCCCATAGGCGCTAACTTAAAGGGTGAGCGCCCCAATCCACGCGTCATGGCCTCCCCCGACTTGATCGGGGGATCACCCGGCCATCAATCGCCGTACGTGCCTCGACAGATG
>JBEKGV010000319.1:0-5656 GCA_050012615.1 Acetobacteraceae bacterium
CAGGTGAACGGCGTCAACTACAACAATGCGCCGGGAGCACGAAAACTCGGAGCCAGCAACACGACACTATCGGCGTTCTTCTGGCCTTATGCGAACTGGGACAATCAGACATTCGTCTACACCGCCGCCTACCTTACCCCACCTGACGGAAGCTATTCACCGAACAATACCTTCAACGCCGCTTACGGCGGATGGCAAGGCGACATGCAATTCGGTGCCCTGAAGGGCTTCAACTCCAACCTGTCGGTGGAAGCGGCGTTCGATGCCGATTTCCGTGGCCGCGAGAGCCTGGATTTCGGCGGTCAAAGAAGCACCGACCCCACCTATCGTCTGCAGGTATGGGCGAACTGGGACTGGAATCCAGCCCTGCGAACGTCGCTCGGCTATACTGTGGTGTTCGGCGGTGCCGTGTCCGACTGGTTCATGGGTACTCAAACCAGCCTTGAGCGAAACGCCGAGACGCAGACCATTCGAGCCGACGTGTCCTATTGGTGGACCCCGGGCATTATGACCTCATTCGAACTGTCCCATGACATCCAGGCCGGCGGCGGCTATCAGCTTGGCATCGGTGCGCAGGGCCGCATCAAATTCCTGTTCTGATACTAACAGGAGGAAATAATTGTTAGACTAGCCGTCGGAAAGAATGAGGTACCGCCTTTCAAATCCGTCGTGGCCCTTCCCCATAGCATATTGATCGGGGATTCTCCGGGCCACTTGCACCAGCACTGTACGGCGATAGGCGGCCCGGATGATCCCACGATCAGATCGGGGGAGGGCGATAACGATATCGGCAAGAGTCAAGCAATTCGGCGCCTGGTTTCCCCGGCCCGCGACGGAACCTGGATCATGCGGGGCAAAGAATAGGCTATCTCACCACGAAGTCTCGAAGCACACGAAGATAAGAAAACACCAATAGACACATGTCTTCTTCGTGTGCTTCGAGTCTTCGTGGTGAAATATTTTTTCTTCGGCATCGAAACCCCAAATGCCGATGAGGTTTGGGTGTATGGGAGTCACCGTCCGAGCAAACAACTCCACAGGCACCCCCTTAAACAGGCCCTCGCTCGCGGCGGCGTGTTGATGCCGATGGCCCGGTCGAGCCAAGCCACGAATTAGCCGCCAGTAGGTGGGCCGTTGCGACAGCGTTACGCGATCCGTGGAATCGCCCGCGGCTCCCGCCGCCGCTCCACGATGTGCAGCATCACGACGCAGAACGTGGCGATCAACGCCGTGACGCAGGCGCACAGGAAGATCTGCCTGGGCGGCCAGCCCGCGGTCAGCAGGACACCGCCAAGCCATGGCCCGCCGATGCCGCCCAACCGGCCGATGCCCAAAGCCCAACCCATGCCGGTGGTGCGAACGCGCGCAGGATAAAGCGCGGCGGTCATGCCGTTGATTCCGGTCATGGCGCCGATCGTGCAGCAACCCATCAGAAAGATCGCCAACAGCAACAGATCGTGCGGCGGGTTCGCGAGGCCGACCGCGGCGATCACCAGCACGCCGGTCGACAGCATGACCGCCAGCACGCGTTGCGGCCCAAAGCGGCGGGACAGCGGCGCCATCGCGAATACGCTGACCAGGGGCCCCGCCGCCATCAGACTGGCGGCGAACACCGCGTCGGCGGGTGCCAGTCCCGACAGGTTCAGCACCGTCGGCAGCCAGTATTGAATGAGATAAAGGCTCAACAGGTTGGCGAAGTAGAGGGCCCAGACCAGCACGGTCGTCGATGCCAGACCGTCACGGAACAATCCGGCGACCGGGTTGCCGGTATGTACGTCGACCTCGTGCCGCGTCCCGTCGCCCGTCCCCGCCGGCTCGATGTTCAGCGTTTGCAGCAGTCGCTCCGTGCGCGTGGTCATATGCCCGCGCGCCAGCAGGAAGCGCGGTGACTCCGGCAGCCAGAACAGCATCACCGGGATCAAAACCAACGGCAGTATGCCGCCGATGAAAAAGATCACCGGCCAACCGAAATGCGGCAGCAGCAAGGCGATCGCCTGACCGCCGAGGAACCCGCCCAACGGATTGCCGGTGAAGATCACCATGACGATCGGCGCGCGCAACCGCTCGGGCACGTAGTCGGAGGTCAGCGCGACGGTCGCCGGCATGATCCCGCCGATGCCGATGCCGGTGATGAAACGCCACAGGACCAGTTCAGGGATGGTGGTTGCGTACATGCAGGCCAGGGATGAGACCGCGAGAAAAACCAGGCTGGCGATCAGCACGGGTTTGCGGCCCAGCCGGTCGCCGGCGGGACCGGACAGCAGAGCGCCAACCATGATGCCGACGCTGCTCATGACGAATGTATTGGCGAAGGCCGGCCCGGGAATGTGCCAGGCGGCGGACAGCGACGGGACAGCCATGCCGATCGAGGTGATGTCGTAGCCATCGAACATCTGAGCCAGCATGCAGATAAAGGCGACCCGAAGTTGCAATGGGCCCAGACGTTGCGATTCCAGCCGTGCTTCGGCGCTGGACGGATACTGGTTCGGCATAGGCGGCGATCTCCCTCGATGAAGGGCCGGTTGATCCGGACCTGGCCGGAAGAGTTTACCACATCGCGCGACGGTTGCCTGAGAGCTTTTGAATCCTTGGTGTCATGCGGCACGCGTTTGATGGCGAATTCGCGCCCGAGTGGCTAAGTTGGGTGCAGTCATCTTAACGTCGGTGCGATTGTTGGATGCAGGCTCCAATCTCATCGCGTGTGATATTGACTTCGCCGCGGCGTGATGACCCGACATCTCCGGAATTCCGCCCGGGGGCATAATGCGGAACCGGCGCGATCAACGCCGAAGGCTGCACTTCTTACAACGCCAGGCCGTAGTGACCCCGCAACGTATCGATAGTAGAACGGATCCGCGATCAAATGGACAATCCGCTCCGGCGCGTTCGCGGTCTCGAAAAGCCCGCGCGCCGGTCGCAGACGAATCCCGACAGGATTGACCCCGCCAACACGCACGCGCATACAATGCCGTCTTCGCGATAATACAGCGCGCGCATCGAAAATCGGAATCATGTCAGATCGTAGCCATCTGGAAGGCCTCTTCCGCCAGATCGTCGAAGCCTCACCCCATGTCATGGTGATGGTCAGCACGTCTGGACGGATCGAGATGGCGAACGCGCGGATTGAGCCGGTGTTTGGTTATGCGCGGAACGAAATTCCCGGCCAGCCGATCGAGATCCTGGTGCCGGAGCGCTTTCGCGGCCATCACCGGGAATTGCGGATGGCGTTCTCCGCTAATCCGCCGCCGGGCTTGATATCGGAGGCCAGAGATCTGCCCTGTCTTCGCAAGGACGGCAGCGAATTCTCAGCGGACATCCGGCTGAGCCCGATACAGACTGATTACGGGCCCATGACTCTCGCGACAGTCGTCGATATCACCCAGCGAAAGGAAGAGGCGGAACGGCTGAAGGAATCGCTGCGTGAGCTTAAGGAGGCGTTGCGGGAGAGGGACATCCTGCTTGGAGAAATTCACCACCGGGTCTATAATAATTTGCAAATCGTCTATAGCATGTTGGATCTCGAGGCCGACGGCGTCTCGGACCCTTCCGCCTTGGATCAGCTGCGCGACAGCCTCAATCGCGTCCGGTCCATGGCGCTTATTCATCAGACATTATACGGTTCTAACAGCTTCGCGGAAGTCGATTTCGCACTGTTCCTCGATGTGCTGCTGCCTGTCCTGACCGCGTCATACGGAATCGATCCAGGTAAAATACACGTCCGCATCAATGTGGAAGCAGTACGACTGCCGATCAGAACCGCGGTGCCGTGCGGCCTGATCGCGAACGAGCTGTTATCCAACGCCTTTAAGCATGCGTTTCCGAACCGCGATCACGGCGAGGTCAACATTGAACTGATCATGCGATCGGACAACGAATGCGTGCTGACCGTGTCCGATGACGGCGTGGGGTTGCCGGACGATGCAGGCGCCATGCAGAACACCACGCTGGGTTTGCAGTTGGTGAGCCTTCTCGCCAACCAGATCAAAGGCAGCATCGAGATTCATCGATCCAATCCAACCCGGTTTTCGGTGCGCTTTCCAATCTGACAACAAACGGGAGTCTCCGAATGCTGGCGTCGCGGGTCCTTGTGGTGGAAGACGAGGGCATTATCGCCTTCCATCTACGCCGGCAATTGATCAGGCTCGGGTACGAAGTGCCGGACGCCGTCACCAACGGCGATCAGGCCCTGAGGGAAGTTGACGCATCGCCGCCGGATGTCGTCCTGATGGACATCGTCCTTGAAGGCCAGCTTGACGGGATCGCCACGGCCGCCAGAATTCCCACAGCGCATCACATTCCGGTCATTTATCTGACCGCTCACTCCGACGATGCAACGCTGAAGCGTGCCAGCGCCACGAACCCGTACGGTTATTTGTTGAAGCCGATTTCCGAACGTGAGCTGCACGCGACGATCCAAATGACATTGGCGCGATGCCGTTCGGAACGCGCATCCAGCGCCGCGCGAGAGGTAAGACGTCACGAACGGAAGATGGCTGCTCTTGGCGATTTGGCCGGCAGCGTAGCCGGTGAATTCAACGATCTGCTCTCGGTCATCTACAGCCAGCTTGAATTACTCGGTGAGCATGTCATCAAATATCCCGCCATCGCGGCACCGGTAGACGACGCATTCGCCGAGGCCATCGAAAAAGAAAAACTCGTCCAGCAATTGCTGGCGTTTTCCGGACGTCAGACTCTGACGTACGATGCGGTGTCGATGCACAATCTCGTTACGGACATGGCCCAGGAGATTGAGCGGATCCAGGATCGATCGATACGGATCCAGTCCATCCTGCCCGAACGGCTCTGGAAGGCGCGAACGGATGCCAGGCAGCTTGCGAACGCGCTGTCGAATCTCATAACGAACGCGCGCGATGCGATGCCCGGTGGAGGCGTCGTGACGATTGAGGGGCAGAACGTCGTCCTCGGTCAAAATAGCACCTATTTCGGTAGCGATGCGGCGCCCGGCCGATACGTGCTGCTCACCGTAACCGATACCGGGGACGGCATGACCAAACCTGTCATCGAAAGGGCCTTTGAGCCGTTTTTCACCACCAAACCAGGCGGAGACGGGCTTGGCCTGAGCGTCGTCTTCGGCTTTATCCGCCAATCCGGCGGCCACATCAGCATCGATAGCGAGACAGGCCGGGGCACCAACGTCAGGCTGTGGCTGCCAGCCGCCGCCGAGGCCAACGCGATCACGGGGGACACCTCCGCCGATGATCAAACGACTGAGGCATGGCGCGCGATCACCCGCCTGGCCGGCTCGCGGTTCCCATCGATCAAACGAATGCGCCGGCAACTCGAGCGCGAGGCATCTCAGGCCATCCCGTGGGGTGAGTTGCCCGTAGCATGGCAAAGGTCCGACAGCGTCCTGTTCGCCTCGCTCCAGCCCGGTACCGGCATGCCAACCTACCGCCTCATCGTCGAGCAGTTGCCTCGGCGAAAAGCCTGGGACTGGGCCGTCTGGCGGCCTGGCGATCCCGCCGGAACGTCGCGGTACGGCCGAGCATCGTCGGTCATCGTCGCCATGGCGGCCGCCGAGGAGGCGGCCCGGCAATGGGCACGGACCGACTTCACGAGAAACTGAGGCCGAAACGTTTCAGAAGCGTACCGCCGGCCGCGCCAACCCATAATGCTCGCGCAACGTCTCCCCGGC
>JBEKGV010000320.1:0-5642 GCA_050012615.1 Acetobacteraceae bacterium
CGAAACCCTTCTCCCAGATCAACGCGAACAATGGTGCCCGGAGTGGGATGGCAAACAACCGTCATTCGGCCGGGTTTTGTGTCAGCCAGGGGAAGGCGAGGCCGTCTGGTCCAGTCGAAAGTACCTTTGCAGCGATCGACAACACTCCACCATCCACGCGTTTGTGCTCCGCCACCATTGGCAGCGCTGGAGGATGCGCGTGAAGTGTTACCAGACAATGAAATGTTCAACGAAACTCAGGAGATTTCAAGCTCACCCGGATACCGAAAGAGGCGATGCAACGGGGTGGCAAGTGGAGCAAGAACTCGCCACGTCCAACACATCGTGGCAGTGAACGAGGTGGCCGAGGCTCGCCCGGCCACCATGTTCAAACCGACTTCTAGTCGCGGGGGACGACGATCTGCGGGTCGGGGACCAACACCCCGCTCTTCGTCTCCGGATTGAAGAACAGCGTGATGACGAAACTGGTCAGCCCTCGCACCGAGCCGATCAGCATCGGCATCGCGAACCCCATACCTCGTTCGACCACGAAATGCGTCAGCATCGGCGGCACGACCCCTCCGGCGACAGCGCCCATGCGATAGCGGAACGCAGGGCCGTCGCCCTGACCTCGGTCGGAAACCGTTCGCTCACATAGTTCGGGTTGATGTCATGGATCGCCCCGGCGAACGCGCCCTGGATCGAAAACGCGACGATCTGTCGTATAGTCCGTCGTCAGCAAATAGATCGGTGCGACGCAGGCTCCGATGATAGCCGGAGTGATCACCGCCCATCGCCGGCCGATACTGTCCGCCAGGCACTTTCTCCGAGCCCCGAGCATCCGGCAACCGTTTCATCCCAAGTACGTTTCGCCGAAGACCTGGCCGCTGCAAGAGCGTCACCATGCATTGTTGAGCCAGCCGGAAAGTGGGAGGAAGTCCGCATCATGATGGACTTCCTGACCAAGGCCTCCGCTCCAATGCGCGTCGGCGCGATGCTTGTGGTGATCGGTGTTCTCGGTGCAGCCCTGACGGCGAGCCACGCCACCAGCTGGTGGTTATTCACCTACGGCCTCGACGCGCTCGCGCTGCTGGCGGGCGCGCTGCTGTTGCGCGGCAATCTGGCGACTGCCCGGCTGGTCCGCGCGGTCATGGCCCTCGGGTTGGGTGCGATGGGCGTGGCCTTGATCGGCCTCGCCGTCGTGCGGCCTGTCAACCTGACGTTGACGGAAATCCGTCTCGATCCCACATCGTTCCTTTGGCCCGCTATTGTTGTGGCCGTCTCCGTTTGCGCCCTGGCCTGGATCGTGTGGGAGCTTGGCCGGGAGCCCGTTCAGACGGCGATCTACAACGCTGGATTGCGGAGGTGGGATTCCGCGACGCCAGCGAAAGCCGGAGCGGCCGTGATGTTCGTGCTCGTGGCTCTGGCGTGGGCCATGCTGCACGGCAACTCGGCCTCGGTCGCGGTTTCACTCGCGCAGCAGCAACTTGGGTTCGGCTATCGTTACGCACTCACATGGATCAGCAGCGCCAGCCTTGGCGGCCGCAAAGCGATCGATGGCGTGGTGACCGCCTGGAATGACCATGAGGTCAAAAAAGTTCTGCTGCACTGGGAGCAGCGATAAACGCCGCCCCCACCCCTTGACGACATCGCCGTCCCTTGACGCCGGTCTGTCCGGCCGCCACACGCGATCCTATGTCCGACCTCTATCCGGCGGCTGGTCTCGGCGCGGCGATTGGCCTTGATCACGTGGGCATCGTCGGCGCCGACCTCGACCGGTTGGCCGAGACGTTCGCGGAACTCGGGTTCCATGTGACACCGTTCGCGAAACATGCGAGCGGACGCACCGGCAATCGCTGCATCATGCTTCGCGACGGCGGTTACCTGGAATTGATCGCCGCCGTCCCCGGCCAGAACAGTGCGACTCTGAACCGCTTTCTCGAAACCGGACCAGGCGCGCATATTTTGGCGCTGGAGATCGCCGAGCAAGCACCGGCACTGACCCGACTGCGCCGCGCAGGCGTCGCGCCGGGTGAGGCGTCGGTCACCGAACGTGACTCAGGCCTGGCCGGTGCCCGCGCTCGTTTCGCGGTGATCATGCCGCCCGACTCGCCGGAGGGCCGCGTTCTGCTGATCCGGCATTTGACCCGCGAACTCTTGTGGCGCCCGGAAATCACTCTCCATCCGAACCGGGCCGTCGCACTGACAGAGGTCGTATACGCCACCGGCGCGCCCGCCGAGACCATGACCCGGCTGTCTCGCCTCGCCGGGCGTCCGGCCGAACCGGATCCCTTGGGCGGCTACCGCATCAGCCTCGCTCGGGGCTGTGTGCGGATCCTGCCACGCGCCATCGCTCTCACGCTGTTTCCCGGCGCGACGAACACTTCGCCTCTGATCGGTCTGACCATCGCCACCGAGGCAGTGGGAGGCGCTCCGGTGAACGATCCGAGTGCTGGGGTCGTCCACGCCGCCGGAGTGGCGATCCGCTTCGTCAGCGTCTCCGGCTGAATTGAAATGCATTTTTTGAGCAACGCGCTCGCGACGGTGCAATGGCCGTTCTCGGTGCGGCCAAGCCTGGAGAACCTGGCGGACCCCGAAATGCGCCGTCTCGTCGCGACCGCCCTGATGCAACTCGGCCTTGGAGTGATGCTGCTATCGGTCAGCCTCGTGGTGCGGCGTGGCCGGCTTGTGGCGGTGCTGGCGGCGCTGCCGCTGCTGTTCCTCCAGGGGCCGTCCCTGGCCTTGCTGCTCGTCGAGGCGACCCCGGCCAGCTACCACGTCTCCCCCACCGGTTTCAGCGCCGCCTCGATCGCCCAAGGGCGGCGCGTGTTCGCCAGCACTTGCACAGGCTGCCATGGCGCCGCCGGTGACGGGAGCGGCGGCGTAGGCTCCGCCGCCGACCTGCGGCTCCCCCATATCTGGAGCCACCCGGAGGGCGATTTGTTCTGGTTCGTCTCACATGGGATCGAAGCCCAGGGCGACTTACCCGCGATGCCCGCGTTCGAAGCAGTCCTGCCGGAGCGGACCCGGTGGTCCTTGATCGATTACGTCCATGCCTTGAATGCCGGCGCGGCGGCGCGAGGCCTGGACGGCTGGCCGCATGTCGTGGTCGCGCCGTCGATCTCGCTGTCGTGCGCCTCGATCGCCGCGCGCGATACCTCTGACCTGCGCGGCAAAGTCATCCGCGTTATCCTGGGCTCTCTGCCGGAACCGATCGAGCGTGTTCCGCCCGTCGAGGGGATCGAGGTGGTCACGGTGTGGATCCCCGAAGGCGAGACGGAAGCGGCACCGGTCCCTGGCGTGGACTGCGTCGCCCAGGGTGGACCGGACGAAGCGACGGCTTACGCGGTTCTCGCGGGGGCAGCTGACGGACATGTAACCAGGGCGCGGTTTCTGATCGACCCGGACGGTGTGCTACGCTCGGTTTGGCGCGAGGGCGACGGCGACGCGTGGGTCGATCCGCAGCGCTTGCTCGAGGAAGTGCGATCGATCTGCACCGAGCATCTGACGATCGGAACTGGAGGCGTGCATGAACACCACCACTGACCGGGGACCTTCGAACCAAACGGTCTATGCGATCATCGGCGTGCTGGTGGCGGTCCTGCTGCTGGCCGCCGGGGGATACCTGTTCCTGTCTGGCTCGCAACCGGCGGCGCTGACCGTGGGCGGCCCGTTTTCTCTGATCGACGGCGACGGCCATCCGGTCACCGATCAAACCTGGCACGGCAAATACATGCTGGTTTACTTCGGCTATACCTACTGCCCCGACGTTTGTCCGACGACGATGACCAACCTCGCGGACGCGCTGGACAAGATGGGGGTAAAAGCGGATCGGCTGCAGCCGCTGTTCATCACCGTCGATCCGAAACGCGACACGCCGGCGGTGGTAAAGCAATACGCCGCGGCGTTCGGTCCGCGGATCATAGGATTGACCGGTTCCGCCGAGCAGATCGCCGGCGCCGCCAAAGCCTATCGCGTCTACTACGCCGAGCACCGCACCGGCCCAGGGCCGGACGATTACTCGATGGATCATAGCTCGGTGCTGTATTTGATGGGGCCGGACGGGCGCTTCATCGCTCCCTTGCGGGCGGATCAGAGCGGACCCGAGATGGCGGCGGCCTTGACGAAGCTAATGTCCTGACCAAGGGTTTCGAGATCGTATTACCGGCGCGGGCGAGTTGGGTTGGGGTGCCAGCGCTTGCCGTTTAATGGATTTCCTGTAATGCATGGACCGTCAGCATTTTGGCTGGCCCGGAAGGGCGTCACCGATGTGGTATTTTGAAATTGGCCGATTCGTTGGGGGTGTGACAGGGGCGATCCTGTTCGTTGCCCTCTGGGTCTACAGCGTCATAACGTATGGTTTTTGGATTGGCGGCGGGGTGGGCTGGCTGCCGTCGCTGATCGCCGCCGCGGTGATTGGGGCGCTGCTTATTCCGTTGTGGAGTTTCGCGGCGGTGGGCGCGGGAGTGCTTGGCTTCCTCGCGTTCAAGGATAGTGCCGAGCCAATAATCTCTCTCGTGTGTCTCGCGGCCGTGCCACTTTTCATTGGCTGGGTGGTGTTGAGCCAGGTCAGGGACTGGCGGACCTAGCAACGTTGTGCGCGCACTCTGGCGTGATCCGGGTGTTGAACCGTGTAGCGCGGACGCATGGGCGGGAGTAAGGTGATGGCGGATTACCGGTTCAGCGCGAGGAGCTTGGTGTGCCCTTAGACGAGACAGGCGGCCGGCCCGGCCGCCGGCCATCCCGCAACGTGCTCGGCGGCCCTTTGGACATTTGCTCTTCCAGCCCGATGACCGGTTTTTTCCGCAATGGATGTTGCGACACCGGGCCCGAGGACGTCGGCAGCCACACGGTTTGCGTGGTCATGACCAAGGAGTTTCTGGCGTTCAGCAAGAAGGCGGGCAACGACCTGTCCACGCCGATGCCGGACTACGGTTTCATGGGCCTGAAATCCGGCGATCGCTGGTGTTTGTGCGCTCCGCGATGGCAGGAGGCCCTTGAGGCGAACGCCGCGCCGAAGGTCGTGCTGCGCGCGACCGCCGAAGGCGCGTTGCAGCACTGCGCACTCGCGGATTTGGTGAGGTACGCCATCGATCTGGTGTAGGTTCGTGCCATCGAACCGCTGTAAGCAAGTCAGCGCTAAACACGGAGGACACGGAGAACCACGGAATTGCACGGAGCGAGTATCGTCCGCGTGAGATACTCAATTGAAGGCCAGTAATTCCAATCGCCGAATGAGTTGACCGATCGGCACAGGCCCCCATACGTCATCACCCTGCCCCGACTTGATCGGGGGATTGTCCGAGGGACCTATCGCGGGACTGTGCGGCGATGGCTGGCCGGCTCGGTTGGCCGGCCATGACGCGTTTGGCGATTGTGCCGAAAAGTCAGTCGTTTGGGCGGTCGGTATAAGGGCGCACGCGATTTGTTTACTGCTCCGTGCATTTCAGTGGTCTTCCGCGCCCTCCGTGGTAAAACCTTCCTTGCTAAAGTCTAATACCCTCGTTCCCAATTGATCACATTCCGCAATTCCCCGCCATCGATATAAGCGCGCAGATTGTCGCGGAAGATCTCGATGCCGCCGTGTCGATCCTGATCGCTGGCGCCCGAGATGTGCGGCGTGATCATCACCCTTGGATCGGACCAAAGCCGCGCCATCGGCG
>JBEKGV010000321.1:0-5626 GCA_050012615.1 Acetobacteraceae bacterium
GACAATGACATCCAGCGCGGTGACCGGTTCGTCGGCTACCACCAACAATGGATCCAACGCCAACGCCAAGGCGATCGCCACGCGCTGACGCATCCCGCCGCTCAGTTGGTGTGGAAACAAACGCAAGACATCCGTGCCGAGACCAACCATGTCCAGTAATTCGATCGTCCGCTCGCCCGCCGGACGGCCGCGGATGCCGCCGCGGCGCAGGACCTCGCGCATCTGCTGCTCCACCCGGTACACTGGATCGAGCGAGTTCATCGCCGATTGCGGCACAAAGGAAATTTCCCGCCAACGGACGGCGCGCATTTCCTCCACGCCGTAGTTCAGGATATCACGACCCGTGAACAAAATACTGCCGGATGTGACGCGAGCATTACCCGCCATCACTCCGGTCAGAGCTCGTGCCGCGGTTGTCTTGCCGCAACCGGATTCACCAACGAGGCCGACCATCTCCGCTTGCCTGACATCGAAGCTGACGCCGTCAACGGCGTGCACGTCCCCTGACGCGGTGCGATAGGAGACGCGCAGGTCACGCACCGACAGCAACGGCGGCACGTCGTATCCGGGCCGCGTTTCACGCGAGATATAGTCAGTCTGCGAAACGGGCGGCAGCGTCATCGCCTAATCCCGCAGACGCGGAAACAGCAGTTGCTCGTAGCCGCGGCTGATGAAGAACCCGGCGGACACCAGCAGGACAATGCAAATCCCGGGCGGCACGAACCAATTGAACAGACCGCGCGAGAGAGCCTGCGACACATAAGCGTCCTGCAGCATGAACCCCCAGGTGGTGGTATCGGGGTCGGAGAACCCGAGGAAGCTGACACTCGCCTCGGTCAGGATCGCCCAACCGACGGCGATCGACCCGAACAGCAATGCGATCGGGAGAATGTTTGGCGCGATGTGGCGGAAGAGAATGCTGAGATCGCTGGATCCTGCGGCACGCGCCGCCTCGATATAGGCCCGCTCTCGTAAACTCATGACCTGCGCACGGATGATGCGGGCCGAGTTTGGCCACAGCAGGACGGAGATCGCCAGCACCACGTTCCAGGTACTGGGTCCAAGGAAAGCCGCCAGCACGATCACGGACGGAAGCAAGGGCAGGCCAAGCGCGATGTCTGCCAGACGCATCAGCAGCGCATCGATCCATCCGCCGAAATAGCCGGCGAACAGCCCGACCAAAGTTCCGACGCTGACCACCACGACCGCCGCACTGGTGCCGACCACCAACGCACTTCTCGCGCCATGGACCAATTGCGAGAAAATATCGCAGCCCGATGTGGTTGTTCCCAACGGAAACTCCCAACCGGGCTTTAGCGCCGCGGCGAGCCGACCATCCGCCAAAAACAAAATATCCTTCGGTGGATTGGATGCGATCACATCGGCGAACAGCGCGACCATCAGGAACAGCAGATAGATAGACGCGCCCGCCACGAACCATGGATCGCGCACCTGACGGCCGAGGGAGACGACAGCATCGCTTCTAACCGGGGCCGCAATGACCGTCTCCGACATCAGCGCCTCCCGACCCGCGGATCGAGCGTCGCGTAAACCAGATCAGCCACGCAATTCATCACCACCTGGGCCGTCGCGATCATCAGAAACGCGCCTTGTGCAAGGGGGTAATCGCTGGCCGACACTGCCTCCACCAGCCGCCGTCCGAGACCAGGCCAACTGAAAACGCTCTCGACCACCACATTGCCGCCGATCGACGATCCGATCCCCAATGCCAGAGCGGTCGCGACCGGCAGCAACGCGTTGCGGGCGGCGTGCCGGATGATGATCGACCACTCGGAGAGTCCTTTCATGCGCGACATGACGACGAATTCTTCCTGCATCACCTCCAGCATGTTGGAGCGCATCAGCAGCAGTGGCAGGCCTTGCAGGAAGATCGCCAGGGTCAGCGCGGGCAGCGCCAAATGATGCAAAAAAT
The DNA here is from genome assembly GCA_050012615.1 of Acetobacteraceae bacterium. Taxonomy (GTDB): domain Bacteria; phylum Pseudomonadota; class Alphaproteobacteria; order Acetobacterales; family Acetobacteraceae; genus Rhodopila. The sequence goes on from JBEKGV010000321.1 coordinate 1,934, forward strand.
CGAGCGACGCATAGCGTGCGAACGCATTGGGGAAGCTCGCTCCCGGGCTTGTCGCGCCGCCCGCCGGGAACAAACCGAACGAAAAGCTCAATACCGCCAGCAGCACCATGCCCAGCCAGAATTCTGGTAAGGCGCGGCTGGCGAGGACGAAGGGGAGCGACACCGCCTCGATCCAGGTGCCGCGGCGCGCCGCCAGGAACGCACCGGCGACGATGCCGAAGGCGTAGGCGATCAACAGCGAACTCAGTGTCAGCAACAGCGTGTTGGGCAACGCCGTCAGCAACACCGAGCCGACGGACTCCTTGTAGATGAACGAGAATCCAAGGCTGCCCTGGAGCAGGTTGAACAGGTAAAGCGCGTACTGCTCATACAGCGGCCGATCGAGCCCGAACTGATGCAGCAAAATTGTCTGCTGCTCCTGTGTCATGGACGTATCGATATAAGCGGCGAGCGGCGATCCCGGCATCATGCGGAACAAAAAGAACAGAAAGGTCGTCACGACCCACAGCACGAACAGCATTTGGCCGAGACGCCGCAGCAGCGCGCGGCCACTCATCCGCTGGTGATCTCTTCGCGCTTCCCGGCCGGGTAGTGCAGTTCGCCGCCTGACAACGTGTAGCCGGCCTCCGCCAGCAACTGTTTCGCTTTCGGCAGATCGCCGCCCTCCAGCAGACTGTCGTTGGCATGCCAGAACGGCAGCGCGGTGGACACGCAGGATCCCGCCGGCTCAGCGAAGCCATTCCAGGCCGCCGCGACCATAAGGCGGCGACTGATCGCGGTGGATAACGCGCGGCGGAACCCGGCGTCGTCAAACGGCGGGCGGCGGAGGTTGAATGCGATGTATTGGAAACCGAGGTCGGTTGTCGTCACCACCTTGATGTTCGGCATCTGCTTCGCGAGTTCCGCGACGTTTTGCGGATCGCCGGTGAAGATCGCCAGGAAGTTGATCTCGCCATTGCGCAGCATGCCGAGTGTCGCTTCCTGGTTGGACACGGTGCGCAGGATCCAGCGTTCCAGATTTGGCGGCGACCAGTGGTCCGGATTGCGCTCCAGCATGATTTCCTCCGGATCGCGCCAGTGCACGAAGCGGAACGGGCCGGAGCCGATGCGTTTCTCTTCCTTGAAGTCCTCCACGGTCTGCGTGGTGCCGGCGATGCTGTCCATGATCGGCTTCCATACGTGTTTGGGGATCAGCGCGATCTTCGACAGAGTCGACGTCAGGAACGAACTCTGCGGGGCCTTGAGGGTGAAGCGCAGAGTGCGCGGATCGACAATCGTCACCTTGTCGATGTTGACGACGTTCGGGAAGAACTGCGGTGCCTTGCCTGGCACCTGGGGCATTTCGAATGAGTATTGCACATCCTCGGCGGTCACCGGTTCGCCGTCGTGGAACTTCATGCCGTCGCGCAACACGACCTCGACCGACGTCGGATCGATCCACGTCACTGAGGAGGCAGCCCACGGAACCGGGTTACCGTGGATGTCGACACGGACGAGATGGTCCCAGATCATGTCGGTGACCCAACTGCCGATCGGGTCCATGCGAACCGGATTGAGGTTCTGCGTGGCCTGTGGCGCGTTGAGGATCATGTCCTTTTGCGCGGTCAGCGGTTTGGCGTGCAGGAATGTCCAGAAATTGCGGATGCCGATGCCAGCTTCCTCCGACACGGTCGCGGGATCCCAGACATCGGCGTTGAATGCCATCGAGCGGCGAGGATACACCAGATACACATAAGGCTGGTCGCGCTTGATCACCATTTGCGCTTGTTTGACCAGCGCCGCCCGCTTCTCGGGATCGGTCTCCGCGCGCTGCGCCTCGGCTAAATGGTCGTATTCCGGATTGATATAGCCCACGAAATCATAACCACTGGGCGCCAGGGTCGAATAAAACAGGCTATAGGTGAGTTCGTCGGGATCGCTCCGCTCGGGACGGCCGACCATCTCCCAGGTTGTCATGTCCCACTTGGTGCGGTTCATCCAAACGACGGTACTTTGTTGGGTTGGCGGCATAACCTGCAACGTGATCTTCACCCCGAGTTTGCGCCATTCCTGTGCGACCAGTTGCGCCGCCTGGAACTGCGCCGGATCGACCGCCTGTGGTTTAGCTATCAGGACCAGCGGCCGAATTTTATCGCCCTCCGCCTCCGCTCGCGCGGACGGCGCCGTGAGCGCGAGCGCTGCGGAAGCTCCGCCGATCAGATCCCGTCGCGTTGTATGGACTGAACTCATCGGATCCTCCTCATTTCGCGTAACGGTTTTTCGGCACCGGAACGCCAAGGTTCTCTCGCAACGTCCGTCCCTCATATTCGGTGCGGAAGATGCCGCGGCGTTGCAGTTCCGGCACCACGAGATCGACGAAATCGTTGAGCGGGCCCGGGAAGTAAGGAAACAACAGATTGAAGCCGTCGCAGGCGCCGGCGAGCAGCCATTCCTCCATCGAATCGGCGATGGTCCGCGCCGAGCCATGCAGAACGCGGTGGCCCTGGGATGTTCCAAGGTATCGCGCGACCTGCCGGATCGTCAGATTTTCCTTCCGCGCCAAATCGACAATCAACTGCTGCCGCGCCTTCGCCGCGTTACTGGGCGGCAACGGCGGTAGGGGACCATCCAAAGGGAACTGTTGAATGTCGAGACCTCCGGCCAGCCGCGCCACCGCCCGTATCGCAAGCGAATCATCGATCAGTTCTTGCAGCTGTTGAAATTGCTCTGCCGCCTCGGCGTCGGTGCGCCCGACGATGGGCATGAGCCCAGGAAGGATCTTAATGTCGTTGCGGCCGCGGCCATGGCGTTCGGCGCGACCACGAAGGTCATCACAAAAGGCGCGACCTTCTTCGATCGTGATCTGCGCGGTGAACACAAGATCGGCACTGCGCGCCGCGAGTTCCCGCCCGACATCCGACGAGCCAGCCTGCGCCACCACTGGGCGTCCTTGCGGCGTGCGCGACACGTTCAACGGACCACGAACCGAGAAGTGTTCGCCGCGATGATGCAGGAAGTGCATCTTGTCGAAGTCGAACCAAATGCCGGACTCTTTGTCCCGAAGGAAAGCGTCCTCTTCCCAACTGTCCCACAGGCCGGCGACAACGTCGTAAAACTCGCCCGCGCGGTCATAGCGGCGCGCGTGATCGACATGGCGGTCGAGCCCGAAATTGCCGGCCTCGTCCTCGACCTGTGACGTGACAAGGTTCCAGCCGGCGCGGCCGCCGCTGATGTGATCGATCGTGGCGAAGCGTCTGGCGATGTTGTACGGCTCGTTGTAAGTCGTCGTCGCGGTCGAGATCAGGCCGATATGGGTTGTGACCGCGGCAAGGGCGGCGATCAGGCTGACCGGTTCGAGATGGACCTGGCGGCCTTGCGAGGGCCGGTAAGGGCTCGCGCCGTCCAGGCCGCCGCTGCCACCGATCGCGGCTGTGTCCTGCAGAAAGATCGTGTCGAGCTTGCCACGCTCCGCGGTGCGCGCCATTTCGACATAGTAAGGAAAGTGCATGTCCGTGCGAGGGACCGCGTCCGGATGTCGCCAACCAGCGCTGTGGGTCCCGGGCGTGTAGAGGAACGCTCCAAAATGCAGCCGCGGTCTGGTCTGGGCCGGACCCGACGGATGAACCATCGTCATACCCCTTCCACGCCGTGTTCGCCCGGTGCCGCATAAGGGAAAGCAAGACCGGTGCCAGTCACGCGAATTGTAATTATTGT
>JBEKGV010000322.1:0-5616 GCA_050012615.1 Acetobacteraceae bacterium
AAATCCGCTCCGTGCCCGCGGCTGGCTTGAAGATCACGAAGCGGCCAGGCTGATAAGGGCCGCTGAATGGCAGACCAAGGTTAGCATCGGCGTCGAATATGCGCTGCCACTTTATCAGCGGATGAGCCGACGCATACGCCCGTGCCGCCGCCGGCCTCATTGAACGATTGCCGGAAACGAAGGATCGAAGTCCGGCGGCCTCAATTTGGCCTTAAGGCGGGCTTATTCGTCGTCAATCAGGACCAGTCATCGGCAGGAGATTCACCATGTGGCCCATGCGTTTAGCGATCGCCGCGGCAGCAAGCTTCGCATTGGGCGGGTGTGTGGTAGCACCGGCGCCGTATCCCTACGGCCCGTACTCTTATTACGGCTACGGCCCCGCTTACGTTGCTCCCCCGCCGATAGTGATTGGTGGTGGTTGGGGCTGGGGCCGCGGCCGTTGGTGACAAAAATCATATATTCCGACTGCGAACCGGAATTTCGTGACAAAACCGATGAGGCGCGCGCCAGGCATCCGTTCGGCCCCTGATATGAGACGGATGAAAACGGAAACCCGGGAAGCTTCCCGGGTAAAGGTATGGTGGAGCCGAGGGCCGCGTATTCATTGTCCCAGTCGGCGGTCAGATACTGAAAAACCCTGATCCAGACAGCAGTCTCCGCCTTGCGGCTGAAACGGCGGTGAAGATTTCTTTCAGTCGCCCAAGCGCTCCGGCCGATCTCTCCAGGGAATTCCCGCATGATACTGGTAGAGCACCGCCTTCACGAACAGCCGGCTATCATCCGGCGCTGTTACCCCAACCAGGCCGGGCTGGCCAGGTGACAGGTCTTTGCTCCGGTCCCATCGATCGTCGCGCGGTCCGTGGCGGCGCATCTGTCAGTTCCCGGCAGGTGACCGCCCTACGAATCGAAGAATTCGACGCGCCGGAATTGTCCGTTCCTTTTCCGTAACAAACTAACAGGGTTATAACGAGCGTCCGCGCCCAGAGTCATGCGCCGCCTGGCGTTGGAGCTGGTTAATCGACGACACACGCTGGTTCGCGTTCATCTGAAGAAATACTCATTCGGTTGAATTATGCCTTTATCCGACACTGCGACAAATCGGTTGCGCATTCGCGCGACCACCGATCGGATGGGTCGCGGGGTAAGGGACGACTTCGCGGTGCCTCCACCAACCGGACGTGCAAGCTGCCAGGCCACGCGCCCGCCAGAGCGCCGCCGCGCGTAGCCTACCGGCGCGCGCCGTTCTGGCCAAGGCCGGCATGACACGACGCGGGGTGGTCCTCTGAAGGGCGCACCGCCTGTCCATCAGGCATTTTTCGTTGGCAAAGACCATCCGTGGTCGCTGAAACCGGGCTGCAACGCCGTTAAGTTATGGAAACGACCGCGTGACCGGCATTACTGGCCGGATTTGGCGCGCCCGGCGGTCGAGGACAGGAGGGTGGGATGTCGTTCAAGGTGCCCACGCCCCGGCGGCGCGGCCATGGTCTCAAGGCTCGTCTTTATTTCATCATCTCCTTCCTTGGGTTCCTCCCCGTGCTTGGCGTCGCCCTCGCGCTGGCGGCGATCCATATTTCCAGGCACGATGGCGCGGCACTCGATCGCGCGGCGCGCGGCACGATCCAACTTGAGCGCCTCAATGGCCTCGTCTACGCGATCGTCATGGAATCACGCGGCATTTATATGTCGCCGAACTGGACAGCGGCTGAACCTTTCGCGACGAATCTCATGCACCAGCTCGACGCGCTCAGGGATGTCGCGCGCGCGTTGCGGGTTGACGCCATCACCTCGCAACAGTCCAACGCCGCGGACCTCTCGGAGCGAATTGATCAGTTCGTGAACTTCCGAACCGAGCTCACTCGACTTGCCAGGGACGAGGGTACGCCGGCCGCGCGGGAGTTCGGAGACAACGACGCCAACCGAACCGTCAGGGCGGCGTTGAACGAAAGCCTCCGGACGGTCGCCCATGCCCATGAGCAGGAAATCGTGCGTGCTCGTGCCCAGGTCGAATTGGACCAACGCGACTTTCTGGTGATTTTGTTCGTGCTTGCGGGCATCGGTGTGACGGCGCTGGTTGGCGGTCTGATATTCGTCAGGGTCGGCCTGTTGGCGCCCGTGCTGAGAGTAAAAGAAGCGATGCTGCGCCTCGCGCGAGGCGACCTTCACATCGAGCCCAACGATCGGCGGGACACCGACGAAATCGGCGAGATGGTGCTGGCGCTGAACGTGTTCCAGGAGACGTTGACGGAGCGTCACAAGCTGAACCGCGAGTCGCGATTGCTCTCGGAGCTCAGCGAATGGCTTCAGTCCTGCAACTCGCTGACCGAGCTCTATGACATGGTGATCGAGTTCCTCGGGAAATTGCTCCCTGGCTGCGGCGGCAGCCTGTATGTCTACGCGAACTCGCGAGATATCCTGGAATGTGTCCAGGCCTGGAACGGCGGATTGACGACGCCGGCGATGCAACCCGATGACTGCTGGGGACTGAGGCGGGGGCGGCCCTACACATTCGGCGAGAGCGAGATCGGATTCCGGTGTGCCCACGTTGATCCTTCGGCATCGGGCTCATATTGCTGCGTTCCGGTTCTGGCGCATGGCGATACGATTGGCCTGCTTCATCTGGAATTCGGACGTGAAGGCGCGTCGGAAAGGTCGGACATCAGCAAGGAGGCCCTTAATGAGCAGCGCCGTCTTGGCCTGATTTGCGCGGAGCAAATCAGTCTGGCGATCGCGAATGTCAAACTCCGCGACCAGTTGCGCGATCAATCCATAAGGGACGCGCTGACCTGTCTGTTCAACAGACGGTATATGCTGGAGACCGCGCGGCGTGAATTTTCGCGCGCGGCGAGGACGGGTCAAAGCATCAGCATCCTTTCCATTGACGTCGATCATTTCAAGAAATTCAACGACAATCATGGGCATGATGCCGGAGATACGGTTCTGCGCTCCGTTGGCGGCTGCCTGGAGGCGACCTTCAGAAATGAGGATGTCCCCTGCCGATTTGGCGGCGAGGAGTTCGTCGTCATTCTACCCGGCGCGGACGTCGATGCTGCCGCTCGCAGAGCCGAGTATTTCCGAGGTAGGGTGGAGGCCCTCGTCGTTCGTTACCTGGACCGGAACCTCCCACGCATTACTGTATCGATCGGGGTGGCGGCGTTCCCCGAGAGTGGTGATAACCCGCAGTTGGTGTTGAAGGCGGCTGACGAAGCCATGTATCGCGCGAAAGCCGGGGGGAGAAACCGGATTGAGCGGTCGGGCACCGCTGAATCCGACTGTCCGGCCGGACCGTCTCTTGAAATGGCACTCATCCTTTCCGGGAGCGATTATATCACCGATGAGGACCCGGACCGACTGGCTACCTCGTCAGCCTAGAGCGGCGGGTCTGTCGGCCCAGGCAACTGACCGTATCAGCGGCCACTCCACCCGCGTGGGGGCTGTCCACGGCGTCGTGCTCTCGGAACGGAGCACACTTACCGGTGCCGACATTCAGGTCGGCTACGCGATGCTGGCGGGGCTGTTGGGCAAGGCGCCACCATTCCGCCCCTCAAGCTATCGAAATCGCCTGGTGGAGCCGAGGGGAATCGAACCCCTGACCTCCTGAATGCCATTCAGGCGCTCTCCCAACTGAGCTACGGCCCCGGCGCGGAGCCGGTCCTATAACCAGGCGCCCATACCACGGCAAGACCGGCGTTCGCCGCGCAAGCCAGCCTGCCGCTTGACCGCGTTCACCCGGGCGCTATCCATCCCAAGTACGCCGGACAGGAGACCTCCATCATGCGCGCCTGGGCAGTCGTCGAAAATGGCAAGCCGCTTCGGGAAATCGAGCTCCCCACGCCCGAACCCAAGGGCACCGAAGTGCTGGTTGAAGTCACCCACTGCGGTGTTTGTCACTCCGACCTGCACATCTGGGAGGGTTATTATGACGTCGGCGGCGGCCAAAAGATGTCGCTCGCCGACCGCGGGGTAACGCTCCCTCTGGCCATGGGCCACGAGATCGTCGGCCGCGTCGCCAAACTGGGCCCCGATGCCGAGGGCGTGAATGTTGGTGACATCCGCATCGTGTTTCCCTGGCTCGGCTGCGGCACGTGTGCGACCTGCCTGGCGGAAGAAGACAACATGTGCGTCAACGCCGCGCGCAGTTTGGGTGTTTATCAAAACGGGGGCTATGGCACGCACGTCATCGCCCCGCATCCACGCCATCTGATCGATCCGGGGAATGTCGACCCCGCCGTGGCCGCGACCTACGCTTGTTCCGGCATCACCGTTTACGCGGCGATCCGGAAAGTCATGCCGATCCCGCCGCAAGAGGCGATCGTGCTGGTTGGCGCGGGCGGCCTCGGACTGAACGCCATCAAAGTGCTGCTGGCGCTGAAGCACCGCAACATCATCTCAGTCGATATCAGCCCCGAAAAGCGCGAGACCGCGTTGCAGGCCGGCGCCCATAAGGTTGTGGATGGAACCGGGCCGGACGTCACGAAACGCATCATCGAAGCGGCGGGAGGCCCCGTCCTGGCGGTGATCGACCTCGTGAACGGCACTCAGACCGCCCGCTTCGCCTTCGCCGCTCTGCGCAAGGGGGGCAAGCTGATCCAGGTTGGACTGTTCGGCGGCGAGTTGATGTTGCCGCTGCCGATCATGGCGATCCGAGCCCTGACCGTGCAGGGATCCTATGTCGGGAACCCCAAGGAACTGCGGGAGCTGATCAAACTGGCCCAATCAGGATCCTTGACGCCATTGCCGGTCTCGACGGTGCCGCAAAGCCAGGCCAATGAGGCACTGATGAGGTTGCGCGATGGCCAGGTCACCGGCCGGCTCGTCCTGAAGGCGGAGGCCGCGTGATGAGCGCCAACACCGCCATCCGCCGCTCGGTGGTCCTGAAGCGCCGTCCGCGCGGCGAGCCCAGTACGTCCGACTTCGAAATCCAGGAAAGCGACATCCCGACGCCAGGTGTGGGCGACGTCGTGACCAGGACGATCTGGCTTTCGATCGATCCGTACATGCGGGGCCGGTTGCGGGAGCAGCAGACCTACGCCGTCGCCATCCAGGTCGGCGAGGTCATGACGGGCGAAACCGTGGGCGAGGTCATCGCATCCAATCACCCGGGTTTTGCTGTGGGTGACATCGCCGTCGGGGCGAGGGGTTGGCAAACGCACAACATCTCCAAGGGCGATCATCTCGTGAAGATCGACCGCCACGGCGCTCCGCTGTCCGCGTATCTCGGCGTGTTGGGGATGCCCGGCGCGACAGCGTACGCGGGGATCACCGAGATTTGCAAGCCGAAGCAGGACGAGACGGTCGTCGTGTCAGCTGCCTCCGGTGCGGTGGGCTCGGTCGCCGGACAGTTGGCCAAACGCGCCGGCGCCCGGGTCGTGGGGATCGCCGGCGGATCCGAAAAATGCCTGTGGGTGCAGGACAGTCTGGGCTTTGATGCCTGCGTCGATCACCGCTCCCACGATCTGCGAGCCGAGCTTCTGGCGGAATGCCCGGACGGCGTCGACGCCTATTTCGAGAATGTTGGTGGCATCGTGCAGGAAGCGGTGTTCGAGCAGCTCAATCCGTTTGCCCGCGTGGCGATGTGCGGCATGGTCTCGCAGTATAACGAACCAGTATTCCCGCCGG
>JBEKGV010000323.1:0-5589 GCA_050012615.1 Acetobacteraceae bacterium
GAACCCAACGTCCGACCTGCTGCCGCTGTTGCGCAAGAACAACATCGCCACACCGGTGACCGATCACACCGGCACGCCGTTCCTGCTGCGGCCGAACCATCTGTATCCGCCGTTCGATAATCCCGCGATCCGCCGCGCGCTGATGGGTGCGATCGATCAAAAAGAATACATGATCGCGATGATGGGCGAGGATACGTCGCTTTGGTCGGTGCCGAACGGGTTCTTCCCGCCGCTGTCACCGCTGGCCAGCGACGCCGGGATGGCGGCGGTCACCGGCAAGCGCGACTACGACGCGGTGAAGAAAGCACTGATCGACGCCGGCTATAAGGGCGAGAAGCTGGTGCTCATGGTACCCAGCGATCAGCCTTTCAACAAAGCGGGGAGTGACGTCGCCGCCGAGATGCTGAAGCGTGTCGGCATGAACGTCGATTATCAGTCGACCGACTGGGGCACGGTGGTGCAGCGGCGGGCGCTGACCAAGCCGCCGGCGGAGGGTGGTTGGAATCTGTTCGTCACCGGCTTCTCCGGGTTGGACTTCTTTACGCCGGCAAGCCATCTGCCGCTGCGAGGCAACGGCAAGAACGCGTGGTTCGGCTGGCCAACCATGCCGAAAATCGAGGAACTTCGGGACGCGTGGTTCGACGCTCCGGACCTTGCCGCACAGAAGAAGATCGGCGTGGAAATGCAGCTTCAGGCGTTCCAGGACGTGCCATATTATCCGCTCGGCGTGACGCAACTGCCGACGGCGTTCCGCCACGACATCACCGGCGTGCCGGAGGGTTTCTCGATTTTCTGGAACGTCCGAAGGACGTGACGAGCGCGGCGATTGCCCGCCGCTGGTTTCGCGCCGGCGTCGTCGCTGGATCGATGGCGCGCGTCTTGCTTTCTCGCCGCCCTTGCCCATAGCTCCAGACATGTGGGACGCGGCGTTCAAACAGTGGCTGGGCGGCATCGAACCAGCCTGGTCCATGCTGGATCGGGACAGTCTGGCGTCGCTGCGCCATCCCCCTTCGCCCGTGTTTGGCCCGATCCGGCTGGCGTCTGATCTCACGCCGGAGGAGATCCAGCAATCGCCCGTCGGGCGGAACACGCTCATTCTCCTGCGCTCCGCCGCCGAAGGCTCGGGACTGAAGAGGACAGCGATGGGGAACCTGTCGCGTGCCGTCGTGGCGGAGATGCTGGAGCGTTTCACATGGCCGGATTTCGACAAAAATGAATTCAGCGGGATCTGCAAAGTCATCAACGAATCGGACTTTCTGGCGCTTTTGTTTGTGCGTCGCGTCGCCGAAGCGGCGAGGTTGCTCCGCCGGTACAAAGGCCATTTCAGGGCTACCCCGGCGGGGCGGAGAATGTCGCGGGAACCGAACCTTCGGGCGCTGCAGGCGGTATTGTTCCACAGCGCCTTTTGGCATCTCGAACTCGGTTACGTGAGCTTGAACCTTCATGGCGACTGGCCACAACGGGACGCGGGTATCGTCCTCTGGTGCTTGTCCGTCGCAGCGCATGACTGGCAATCGCGCGAGCGCCTGACGCGCTTATGCACGATCCCGGTTGAAGGGCACTTGAACATGACCTGGGATACCGCCTCGTTCGCGATGGACGAGCAAATCCTCCGGCCGCTGACGTGGTTTGGGCTGTTGGAAGAAAAGCAAGGCGAACTGGAGCCGGGTCAGATCGTCGCCCGTCGTCTCTATCGCAAGACGGAATTGTTCGACCGCTTCCTGTTGTTCGACGTTCGGCCGACCACACCGTCCACGCCGCGCCATTGAGACGACACGCCGCGCGCCCTTCGCGCGGTTCCACTGGTTCGCTTCCTCGGCGTGCCGGAAATGTTGGCACGCGTTTTGCCTATCAGTCTTGCATACAAGCCTGATGGACGCCTCTTGTGGACCCAAAACCTGCGCCGATCGACCGCGTCATCGTCGATGCCATCCTCTCGGGCGGCATTCGCGCCGGCACGCGTCTCGGCGAGCAAGCCCTGGCGACACTGTTCCAGGTCTCCCGAACGTCGGTCCGTGAGGCGCTGATCCGGCTGGAGACGCGCGGCATCCTGCAGGTCAGCCCGCGCCGGGGGTGGTTCGTGATCGAACCGTCGCTCGAGGAGGCGCAGGAAGCTTTTCAGGCACGCCGTGCCGTGGAAATGGGCATTCTGCATACCGCCGCGTCCACCTCATCCGAGGTGAGCGAAAAGCTGCGCGACCACATCCGGCAGGAGCGGGACGCCATACGCTCCGGCGATGTTGGCGCTCGCAGTTACCTTTTGGGCGACTTCCATGTGTGCATGGCGGAGGTCTGCGGTCATCGCATCCTGGCCGACATTCTGCGCGATCTTACCGCGCGCACCGTGCTGATTTCGGCATTGTATCAATCCACCCATGACGCTGAAGAATCCTGCGACGAACACGAAGCGATCACCGCCGCGATCGCGGCGGAAGACCTGCGACGCGCCACCGCGCTGATGATCGCGCATATCGGCAACGTCGAAGCGGGTCTGACGAAACGTATCGATTACGATCCGTTGCTCGATCTGCGCCAGGCACTGCGGCTCCCCATGGGGCTCCCCACCCAAAGGGGACGATCTGATTGAACTCATCACCTCGAACTCAGGAACAACGTCATGAACGCCGACACGACCCCAGCGAAAAAGCCGTCTGCTTGGTACAAATCCCTCTTCCTTCAGGTCGTCGCCGCTCTGGTGTTGGGCATCGTGCTCGGCATGGCGACGCCGGGTTTCGCGATCGGTCTTAAATTCTTCAGCGACGCCTTCCTCAAGCTGATCTCGATGATCGTGGCGCCGATTGTGTTCTGCGTCGTCGTGCATGGCATCGCGGGTGCCGGCGATCTGAAGAAGGTCGGCCGCGTCGGCGGCAAGGCGCTATTGTATTTTGAGGTCATGACCACGGTCGCACTGATCGTCGGCCTGGCCCTGGCTTACGTGTTCGCGCCAGGCGCGGGCATGAACATCAATACGGCCAGCCTCGATCCGCACGCGATGTCGACCTATGTCGACAATGCCCATAAGCTGCGCGGCAGCGGCATCGGTGCTTTCATCCTCAACATCATCCCCACCACCTCGTTCGACGCACTGGCGCGCAACGACGTGCTGCAGGTGTTGTTCTTCGCGATCCTGTTTGGCGTCAGCCTTTCTCTGGTCGGTGAGCGCGCGAAACCGGTCGCCGACCTGGTCGACACCGTCTCCGCGGTGTTGTTCAGGGCCATGGGCCTGATCGTTCGCCTCGCGCCGTTCGGCGTGCTCGGAGCGATCGCTTACACCGTCGGAGAGTATGGCGTCGGGTCGCTGCGCCAACTGCTGTCGCTCGTCGCGCTGTTCTGGGTGTCGGTGACGTTTTTCGTGATCGTCGTGCTTGGGACTGTCATGCGGGCGGTCTCAGGTCTGAACATTCTGCGCTTTCTCGCTTACATGCGCGAGGAATTGACGATCGTTCTGGCGACCGCTTCGTCCGACGCCGTGTTGCCGCAGATCATGCGCAAGCTGGAGCGGATGGGCGTGAAACCGTCCATCGTCGGGCTGGTCGTGCCGACCGGCTATTCGTTCAACCTCGATGCGTTCTCGATTTATTTGACTCTCGCGACGGTGTTCATCGCGCAGGCGACCAATACGCCATTGTCGTTCGGCGATCTTTTGCTGGTACTGGGCATCTCGCTGGTTACGTCAAAAGGCGCACACGGCGTGCCGGGATCGGCCATCGTTATTTTGGCGGCGACGTTGAACGCGGTGCCGGCGATCCCCGCGATCGGCCTCGTGCTGGTATTGTCGGTCGATTGGTTCATCGGGATGGCTCGCGCTCTGGGCAATCTGATCGGCAACTGCGTGGCGACCGTCGTGATCGGCGCCTGGGAGCACGATCTGGACGTGTCGAGGGCGAAACAGGTGCTCGCCGGCGACGTTTTGGTCGACATTATCGAAGATACGGAACCGGTGGCCCTGGCGGCGGAATAATCCGGCCGCCTTACGCTCGGGCGGACCCGTTACGGCCTGCTCTGTCGCAGCCAAGGCGGCGATGGCACTCTTCCGCGGCAAAGCGTCCGGAAGGGAATCGCCGCCATGGGAGCGTTGGGTGCCGTTGTCGTTGTCGTGATCATCGTGCTGCTGTCGTCCGTGCGCATGGCGCAGGAATATCAGCGCGCCGTCATCTTCCGCCTGGGCCGGCTTAAAGGCCACCGCGGCCCTGGGCTTTATCTGCTCATTCCGCTATTCGAACGTCAGGTCACGGTCGATCTGCGGACCATCACACAGTAGCTCGATACGCAGGAGACGCTCAGCAGCGACGGTGTGGCCGTGAAGGTAAACGCGGTGCTGTGGTTTCGCGCCGCCGACCCCGAGCGCACGATCGTCGCCGTTGAAAACTGGAAGAACGCGGTGAAGCAGGCCGCCGAAACGGGGATGCGCGACACGATCGGCCAAAGTGAACTGGACGGGTTGCTCCGCGACCGCCTGTCGGTGAATGCCCGGCTGCTGGAGGTATTGCGCAATGCCGTGCAACGCTGGGGCGTGGAAATCGAAGCGGTCGAGTTAAAAGCTCTCGACATTCCGGAGCAGATGCAACGTGCCATCGCCCGCGAGGCGGAGGCGATCCGTGAAAAGCGCGCGCGGATCATCAAGGCTGAAGGCGAGATGGAGGCCGCGGAGAAACTCACCGAAGCGGCGAAGCTGATCGGCGCTCATCCGGCCGCTCTGGAAATCCGCCGGCTACAGACGATCTCGGAGGTCGGCGCCGAGCACAACAGCACGACCGTGCTGACCATTCCCGGAGAATTTCTCGCCGCTGCCTCTGCGTTCGCACGCAGCCAGGGCGATCGATGAAGCAGGTGTGGGGTTCGATGATTTCTGGATACCTGGGTCATTCGAACGACGGGTGCTCGGCGAACATCACGTCCATCCGCTTGTCCCAGAGCCGGATGCCGCCGGTAACTCCTGCTTCGTTGGGAACCAGCCTCACATTGTCCGGCAGCTTCGGCTTGATCAGCCTCGCGTTGCCGCCGCCGATGTAAAGCACATCAAAGTTGACCAGCACCTGCATGATGGCGATCACCTTGCGCACCCGACGGTTCCAATGGTTGACGCCGATGTCCCGCAGCGCCGCGTTGCCGACATAGTGGTCGTAGGTATTGCCCGTCTTGACCGGAATTTGGCTCACTTCGAGATGCGGGCCGAGGCGTCCGTCCTCAAACACCGCGAAGCCCATCCCAGTGCCCATTGTCAGCACGCACTCCTGGCCTTGTCCGCTGATCACGCCCAGTCCCTGGATGCTGGCATCGTTCAGCATCCGCACCGGCTTGCCCAGGCTGCGAGCGAATTCGGCGGTGAGCGGAAAGCGCCGCCACTCTTCGGTGCCGAGATTGGGCGCGGTCAGCACATGGCCCGCACGCACCACGCCGGGAAAACCGACCGAGACCCGATCAAATCGACCCAGAGGCTTCACCAACTCAACCACCGCGGCGATGACAGCGCTGGGGCTGGACGGTTGCGGGGTCTCCACATGCAGAGGTCCTTCGGCCTCCTCGCCCTCGACGCCAAGGACGGCGGCTTTGAGATGACTTCCGCCGATGTCGATGGCGAGCGTCAAT
>JBEKGV010000324.1:0-5581 GCA_050012615.1 Acetobacteraceae bacterium
CCGGGGACGCACCTCCGTCCATGTTGATCGCCGCCCCGGTCGTGAAGCCCGCGAGATCGGAGCAAAGGAAGCACGCCATCGCCGCGAATTCTTCCGCTTTGCCGATACGGCCGATCGGGACATTCGTGCCCATCTTCGCTCTGAATTCCTCATACGAGACATTCGTGGCGGTCGTCTTGTGCCGGCGCACGTGCTGATCGGAGTCGATCAACCCAACCAGCATGCCGTTCACCAGAATGCCGTGCGGTGCACCTTCATTGGAGAGGATTTTCATCAGCGCCATGCCGGCGGCTCGCGAAACCGCGGTAGGTGCGCCCCCCGCGCGCGGAGCCTTCGCGCCGAGATTGAGAACGTTGATGATCCGTCCCCATTTCCGCTCCTGCATGCCCGGCCAAACGAGACGGGTCAGCCGGATGGCACCGAACAGCTTCAGGTCCAGGTCTTCTTGCCAAATCTCGTCGGTGATCTTGTCGAATGTCATGGCGCGCGAGGTGCCGGCGTTGTTAATCAGAATATCGACCTTGCCGAACGCATCGATCACGCCCGCGAATGTCTTGCTAATGTCGTCGCTCTTCGACACATCGCACCGGAACGTCGCGACCTTCCCCTTAGCCTTCTCCGACACCTGGGCCTTCGCCTCCGCGAGGCCGGCCGGATCACGCGCCAGGATCGCGACATCCGCGCCCGAGGCCGCGAACTCCGTCGCCATGGCGAGACCCAGTCCTTTGCTGGCACCGGTGATGATCGCGCTGCGACCGTCGAGGCGAACTTCCATTGGCTTTCTCCCTCTATCTGGAACCGTGCACTGTGAAGAACGGCGGTCCACTGGGCAAGCCCACGCGATTCATGCCGGATGTGCGCCGGTCTACGCTTCCCGTTCGCTGAGTGACGCAGACGTGCAGCACCAGAACCGCGACGTCGATCTGTTACGGATGAACAACCACGTGATGTTGAAGATCTGCCGCGACGATCGATAAGGCCGACAGCATCGGTCCGCTACGGGTCGCGTTAGCACTCACGCGACCTCGAACAACCCCGCCGCGCCCATTCCGCCACCGACGCACATCGTCACGACCACGAGTTTGGCGCCGCGGCGCTTGCCCTCGATTAGCGCATGGCCGACCATTCGAGCGCCCGACATGCCGTACGGGTGACCGATCGAAATGGCGCCGCCGTTCACGTTCAACTTATCGTGCGGAATGCCCAGCCGGTCGCGGCAATACAACACCTGACAGGCGAACGCCTCGTTCAGCTCCCACAGGTCGATGTCATCGATCGTCAGTCCATGCTTTTGCAACAACTTCGGCACCGCGAAGACCGGTCCGATCCCCATCTCGTCCGGCGCGCATCCCGCCACCGCCATGCCTCGGTAAACACCCAGAGGATGCAAGCCTCGGCGAGACGCTTCGGCCTCCTCCATCAGCACTGCGGCCGACGCACCATCGGACAATTGCGAGGCATTGCCGGCGGTAATGAATTTGCCCTCTTTGACGACCTGGCCATCCTTGAACACCGGCTTGAGCGACGCGAGACCTTCCAGGTTGGTCTCTGGCCGGTTGCCCTCGTCCCGCGTCAATGTCACAGGCTTGCTCGAGGTTTCGCCCGTGGCGCGGTCGGTCGCCAGCATGATGGACGGCATCGCTACGATCTCATCGTCGAACGCGCCCGATTGTTGGCCCGCCGCCGTCCGTTGCTGCGAACGCAAAGCGTATTCGTCCTGTGCCTCGCGCGAAATTTTGTATCGATCGGCGACCAGTTCCGCCGTCTCGATCATCGTCATGTAAAGCCCCGGCACATGCGCCTCCAACTCCGGATCCTGGGCGCGCGTCCGGTTCATGGCGTTTGTTTGCACGAGCGAAATGGACTCCAGTCCACCGCCGACGGTGATTTGCATGTCGTCATGCAGGATCTGTTTCGCCGCGGTGGCGATCGCCATCATGCCGGAGGCGCACTGACGATCCACCGACATGCCCGCGACACTGTCCGGCAGGCCCGCTCGCAGTGCCGCCTGGCGCGCGATGTTGAAGCCCTGCGCTCCCTGTTGCAGCGCGGAGCCCATGATGACGTCGTCGATCTCGGCTGGCGCCACGCCGGCGCGCTTCACCGCCTCGGCGATCACATGACCGCCGAGCGCCTGTGACTGCGTATCGTTGAACGCTCCGCGATAGGCCCGGCCAATCGGTGTACGTGCGGTTGATACGATGACGGCGCTGCGCATGGGCGTGCTCCCGATTTTTTCTGGACGGCGGAGTGATGGCGCGGAAATGCCGCCCCGTCCAGGGACGCTTGCTACGCCTTCACCCGGGCGAGGCGTTCGCGGGCGGCCTCGGCCAGGAAGCGGGACCGGTTCTTTGTGGTCCGATCGATCGCCTGGATCAGATCTTCCGGCAGCGTCACGTTGATCCGGAGCGAGCGGCCAGGCGGATCAGGGACATCGACGAGGAACAGCAGCGCACCATCGTTCTCATGGTCCGCCTTGACCGCGTCCACGGTACTGGGCTCTGGGATCACCTCTCCGCCAGTGCGCATGCCGTCGATATGAAACGCCAGAGCCTCCTCCGCCAGGCGCCAGGCTTCTTCCAATGTCGTGCCCGCGGTGATGCAACCAGGGAAATCCGGGAATGAAACGCCGAAGTCGCTGTCGGGCTCCTTGTAAAGCATCGCGATATAGCTGGTCATTGTTAATACCTCAGTGTGACACCGGATTGTCGCTCGATGCTCCGAATGGTTCCGATCGGCACGTCGCGCTTCGGATGTGGCACGGTGACCCGGCCAGGCCGTGACGGGTGAACGAATTGCCAATGGCTGCCGTGGGTCTCAAGGTGTACCCAACCGGCCAGTTGGAGCAGGCGAATAATCTCCCGGCTGTTGATGGACATATTCATACACACTCCGGTGGCGTGTCAAGGTCCGACCATCAAGCCCGATCAAACCAAATATCCGGTTAATCCGGTGGCTTCATCGACCAATTCCGTTTACGTCGAACTCGTGAACCGCTCCCTTGCCCTGCCCGACTCCCCATCGGTTGTCGCCGGTTTCGGTCGTGCGGCCATTCTCACTCCCGACGGCGAACTTCTGACCTTGCCAACCGAGGAAGCCGCCGCTCTCCTGCGCGGCCTGCCGCCCCCGATTTTGGTCCACGCGCCGGCCACGTTTCGTCGCCTCGACCTCCGCGCGGGCCCCGCGTTCGATTTGCTAGAGTTGTTCGCGTTCGCCCGGCCGGGGGAGAGCGCCGCGCCGACACCACGCGGCCTGGCGCAGGCGCTGGATCACGACGACCCGCCCTCGGCGCTGGAGGACCAGGCGGCGCTGCTGCCTGACCTGACGTTTCACCTGCTCAACCATCTGGCCCGAGGCCGCGACACACCCCTCAATCGCGACGCGGCCGGTCTCGCCGCACGAATGGGCCGCGTCGGCTGGGGCTGGAGCGGCTACGTGATGGAGGCTTTGGGCCAGCCCGGTGCGGCCGCTTCGATCGACGGAATGAAGGTGTGGCGCCGCCTGCCGGAATTCGAGGAAACCGCCTTGCCGCCGCAGCCTTCGTCTCATCCCGTTTCCGAAGCCGAGGCCCGCGCCCGGCTCGCACGCATATTAGGCACGCACGCCGAGCAAAGGCCAGGTCAGGCTGATTATGCCGGAGCAGCGACGGCCGCTTTCCTGCCGCGCGAGACGAAGGGGGATCCGCATCTGGTCCTGGCCGAAGCAGGGACCGGAACTGGCAAGACGCTTGGCTACCTCGCGCCCGCCAGCGTCTGGGCTGAGAAGAACAAAGGTCCAGTGTGGATCAGCACTTTCACCCGTCACCTGCAACGCCAGATCGAAGCGGAGGTCGCCCGCATCTGGCCCGATCCAACCGAACGGCGGGCCAACGTCGTGGTCCGCAAAGGCCGCGAAAACTACCTGTGCCTGCTGAACCTCGAAGAAGCGGTCAACAACGCGAACTCCGGCTTTCTGCAAAACCAGCTCATCCCCCTCGGCCTCATCGCCCGATGGGCGTCCGTGACGGAGGACGGCGACATCCATGGCGGCGACCTGCCTGGCTGGCTCGGTGAGCTACATGGGTCCGCATTCATCGCGACGCTCGCTGACCGGCGCGGCGAATGCATCCATGGTGCCTGCACCCATTACCGCCGTTGCTTCGTGGAGCACACGATCCGCCGCGCACGCACGGCGAAGCTGGTTGTCGCCAATCATGCGCTGGTGATGACTCAGGCGGCCTGGGGCGGGCTGGACGACAACGCCGTGCCCGGTCGTTACGTGTTCGACGAGGGTCATCACGTCTTCGATGCCGCCGATGGCGCTTTCTCCGCCACGCTCTCCGGAATGGAGACCAGCGAACTTCGTCGCTGGTTATTGGGCGGGGAGGGCGGGCGATCCCGCGCTCGAGGCCTGGCGCGAAGGGTCGAGGATTTGGTCGCCGACCGTCCCAACCTGTTGGCACCCTTGGAAGCTGCCTTGCAGGCTGCCGCCGCGTTGCCCGCGAGCGGTTGGACCGCGCGATTGGGCGAGGAAGATTTCGAACTGGAAGGAGCGGAACCTCGACTGACCAACCCGACGGAGTTGTTCCTTCGTTTGGTTCGAAAGCAGGTCCTGGCTCGCACGTCAGCCAGCGACGGCCCGCCATCCCGGCCGAACCCCTACGGCACGGTCGAATGTGACGTGCGGCCGTTGAACGAGGCTGTTGCCGCGGCAGCCGATCGCCTCGCGCGTGCGCTCGGCCGCATCGCGGAGCCGCTGGAGACGTTGCGTGTCCGCCTGCTCGCCCGCGCGGAGGATGAGGCGGAGGACATGGACACCGCCACCCGCACCCGGATCGAGGCGGTCTGCCGCTCTCTGGACCGGCGCGCGACCCAGCCGCTGCGTGCGTGGCGTTCGATGCTGACCGCTCTGGCCGAACCAGACCAGGAGCCGGGGGAACGGCCGGGGTACGTGGCGTTCTTCCGATTGGAGCGGCGCGACGGCAATCGGGATTTCGATGTCGGACTGCATCGGCATTGGCTCGATCCGACGGTCCCGTTCGCCCTGACGCTGGCCGCGCCGGCTCAGGGCGTGTTGGTCACCTCGGCGACGTTGCGCGACGCCGGCACCGGCGATCCGGAGCTGGCCTGGGCCGCCGCCGAGGCGCGGGTGGGCGCGCCGCATTTGCCGTCACCCGCGATCCGCGCCACGGTTGCCTCGCCATTCGATTACGCGGCGCAAACGAGGGTGCTGGTCGTAACCGACGTGGCGCAGGGCGACATTGGGCAACTCGCGGCCGCGTTCCAGGCGTTGTTTGTCGCGGCGGGCGGCGGCGGGCTTGGGCTGTTTACCGCGATCAACCGGTTGCGCGCCGTGCACGCCCGGATCGCGCCCGAGCTGGAGGCGCGGCAGATCCCGCTTTACGCACAGCACGTCGATGCGATGGGAAACGCCACGCTGGTCGACATCTTTCGGGCCGAGGAAGATAGTTGCCTGCTCGGAACGGACGCGATGCGCGACGGCGTCGACGTTCCGGGACGCGCATTGCGGCTGGTGGTGTTCGAGAAAGTGCCGTGGCCTCGCCCGAATATTTTGCATCGCGAACGTCGGGTGCATCTGTCGA
>JBEKGV010000325.1:0-5571 GCA_050012615.1 Acetobacteraceae bacterium
CTGTTTTCTCCGGCGTTCGTGCCATGCGTCCATCAATTGCAGGACGGTGGCGGCGGTTTCCTCGATGGAGCGGCGGGTCACGTCGATGACCGGCCAACCGTGCCGGTTGCACAGGCGCCGAGCCCAGAGCAACTCCGCCTTCACCGCTTCTTCATCCACATAGTCGGTTTCACTTTGCCGGATCACCCCACCGTGGCCGGCTGTCCCTATCAGCCGCAGTCGGTGCCGCCGGATATCGATCAAGGCCTCGGCTTCGATCGCGAGACCGACGATCGGGCAATGCGCGTGCTCCAGTCCGTCCGGCAGCCCGGCGTGCGGAACCAGCGGCACGTTGGCCGCTTTGATGCCGCGATTGGCGAGGAAAAAGCATGTTGGCGTCTTGGAACTTCTCGACACCCCGACCAGGATCACGTCCGCTTCGGCAAGCCCCGGCTGGGCCTGGCCGTCATCGTGCTGTAGCACGTAGTGCATGGCGTCGATACGTTTAAAATAATCCGCATTCATAACGTATTGCCGGCCCGGCCGATGCGCGGCCACCTCACCGATGTATTCCTGCAACATGTTCATCACCGGATCGAGCACGTTCACCACCGGCAGATTAAGCCGGCGGCACATGAGTTCCAGTTCGGTGCGTAACGCCTGGTCGACGAGGGTGGACCAGACCGGTCCCGGCTCATGCTCGATGCCTTCGAGGACGCGGTGAAGCTGGAAGCTGGTGCGGATCAGGCTCCAGCGATGCATGACGATGGTGGTGCTCTCGAATTGCGTGGTCGTCGCGCGGGCGAGCGCGTTCAGCGTCTCGCCGGTGGCTTCGGAGACCAGATGCAGATTGATCCGGCGCACATTCATGTCGACAATCCTGTCAGCGGCGGCGGTAGGATGCGGCGGCGGGGATGGCCTGTCGAGGCTCGTGTCATCGTTCTGAAGGAATAGCCGGGTCATGGCGAAATCACCCAATGTCAGGGAAATCCGCCTGAACGCCTTCGATATGGCCTGTGTCGGTCATATTCAGCACGGCATGTGGACACATCCGCGCGACCGGTCCTCAGATTATACATCGCTGGATCATTGGGTGTCGCTGGCGCGGTTGCTGGAACGCGGGCTGTTCGATGGCTTGTTCCTGGCGGACATCCTGGGTGTCTACGATGTCCTTGAGGGGACGCCGGACCCTTCGTTGCGCGCCAGCGTGCAAATCCCGTTGCTGGACCCGATGGCGCTTGTGCCCGCGATGGCGCACGCCACGTCGCATCTGGGGTTCGGTGTCACCTGCAACCTCGCTTATGAGCAGCCGTTCCTGTTTGCACGACGGATGGCGACACTCGATCATCTGACCGAGGGACGGATCGGGTGGAATATCGTGACCGGCTACCTGGACAGCGCCGCGCGGGCGATGGGGTTGCGGGAGCAGATGGCGCACGACGATCGTTACGATCTCGCCGAAGAGTACATGCAGGTCGTGTATGCATTGTGGGAGGGCGGATGGCGCGACGATGCCGTCGTGCGCGACCGGGTTCGAAGAGTCTACACCGAGCCGGATCGGGTGCGGGCCGTACGGCACGAGGGCAAGCAGTTCCGCCTCGACGCCTTGCCGTTGTGGGAACCGTCGCCGCAGCGAACACCGGTGTTGTACCAGGCCGGAGCCTCCGATCGCGGGCGGATCTTCGCGGGCCGCCATGCCGAGTGTGTGTTCGTCAACGGCACCAATTTTGGTCACGCCGCCCGAGTGGTCGCCGACTTGCGCGCTCGGGCCGGTTCACGGCCGATCCAGGTGTTCGCGGGTGCCACCATCGTCACCGCTCCAACCGAGGCCGAGGCGCGCGATCGGCTGGAAGAATACCGCCGCCACACCAGCGCTGAGGGTGCATTGGCGCATGCCGCGGCATCGCTCGGGATCGACTTCGCCCGGTTCGAAATGGACGAGCCGATCGACGCACGCGGTAGCCAGGCGATTCAGTCAAACGTCGAATCCATCGCGGCGTCACTGGGCTTGGGTTGGACGAAGCGGATGCTGATCGACCGTTTCATTCTGGGAAGCCGGCAAACGCCGATCGTCGGCTCGCCGTCCCAGGTGGCCGATGCGTTGCAGCGGTGGGTCGCGGAAGCGGATGTCGACGGATTCAATCTGTCGCGGACGGTGATCCCGGAGTGCCTGGAGGATGTCATCGAGCTGATCGTGCCGGAATTACAGGATCGGGGTGCGTTCAAGACGGAGTATTCGTCAGGAACTTATCGGCGGAAATTGTTCGGTGCGGGAGATCGCCTGCCGGAGGATCATCCAGCCGCCCAGGCGAGGTGGGTCGATCCGTTGTGACTGGCGGTCAGACCTGCAGCTCAACGCACACGGGGACATGATCGGAGCCTCTGGCCCAGTCTCGTGCATCGGTCAGGATGGTATGTTTGCGGAGGCTGGTTTTCAGATCCGGAGTTACCCAGATGTGATCCAGCCGCCGGCCGCGGTTTGATGCGCGCCAGTCTTTGTTGCGATACGACCACCAAGTGTAGAGTTTCTCGCTTTCCGGCACGAAATGCCGCACGGCGTCGATGAAGCCCGTGTTCAGCCACGCGTTCAGACCCTCGGTCTCCGGCGGGGTATGGCTGACGACATCGAGCAACTGCTTATGGCTCCAGACGTCGTGTTCCAGCGGTGCGATATTGAGGTCGCCCACGATAACGGCGCGCCGCAGGGTGTCGCGCGCGGCGAACCACGCCTGAGTCTCGGCGATGAAATCGAGCTTGTGGCCATATTTCGGGTTTACCTCCCGGTCCGGCACGTCTCCGCCGGCGGGAACATAAAAATCATGCAATTCGATCGGTCCGGATTTCAGATCCAGTTCGACCGCGATGTGCCGGCAGTCGCCCTTGCCACACCAGTCGGGAGCGGAATCGATGCGTTTGAACGGAAATCGAGACAAGATCGCGACGCCGTTATAGCCTTTCATTCCCTGATAGACGACATGTTGAAAGCCCAGGGCGGCCGGCGCATCGCCGGGAAACAGCTCGTCGGGAACCTTGGTCTCCTGCAGGCAAAGGACATGCGGATCCAACGCGGAAACCAAATCGGTCAGCAGGCCATACCGCAACCGGAGCGAATTGATGTTCCAGGTCGCGATGCGAATTGTTTGTGGCTGGACCTTGCGAGCCGAGGGCCGCGCGGGCATCAGACGATGCGGGTTCGCACCGAGCCGACACCTTCGACCACGCCCTCGAGCAGATCGCCGCGCTGCACAGCGGCGACATTCTCCGGCGTGCCGGTATAGATCAGATCGCCCGGCGCCAGTCGCACGAGGCGCGAAAGATACGCGATGGTCTCCGGAATGTTCCAGATCATCTTCGACAGGTCGGAGGTCTGCCGGACTTTGCCGTTGACCTTTAACTCGATCAGTCCGGTGGCCGGATAGCCAATCTTCGCCGCCGGCACCATGAGGCCGATGGGCGCCGAATAATCGAAGCCTTTGCCCATGTCCCAGGGCTTGCCCTCCTTCTTCGCCGCGTTCTGTAAATCGCGGCGGGTCATGTCGAGCCCGGCGGCGTATCCCCAGACGTGGCGCAGCGCGTCGGCTTCCTGGATGTCGCTGCCGCCTTCGCTGAGCGCGACGACCAATTCCATCTCGTGATGAAGCTGGGTGCTTTGCGGCGGATATGGCATGTCGGCGTCGTTCATCAGCAAGGCGTCTGCCGGCTTCATGAAGAAGAACGGTGGTTCGCGATCCGGATCGCTGCCCATTTCACGCGCGTGCTCGGCGTAGTTGCGGCCGACGCAGAACACGCGGCGGACGGGGAAGGCTCCGCCGCCGGCGACGGGGACAGCGGTAACGGCGGGCGCGGGGATCACGAAATCGGGCATGGGGTCGGCACCTGTCGAAAAGAGAACGAGAGAGGCCGCAGGTGGCCACCGCGGTTGATGCCAGTCAAGGGTTGAGTTCAGGACTCGGACGGGGACCTACGGCTCCTCACCAAGCAGCCAGTCCAGCGTGAACGGGCAAACCGGCGCCAGGGGAGGCGCTGCCAAGCCATCGACCGATCTGGGTATGGCCCCCGCAGCGCCCGACGATAGATACGGTCCAGATCGATCCGTTGCCGCATGGATGAGACGAACCTGGATGCAGCATCGCCACGGAACCGCATCGAGTCAGCGAGCCAGGTCTCCATATCCCGGCAGGCAGGCCAAGCCTCGGCCTTCAGTCTGTGGACGATCGCCTGGACCAGCAAAGATTCCACCGCGAAGCGCTGCTCATTGCCCAGGGACTCGATTTCCTCCGCGATATTGGGCCAGTCCAGTTCCGCTTCGTTCACGAGTTCGCCGGCGGCGCGGCGGCGGAGCAACTCACTCTGGCGCTCCGACCAAAGCACGATATCTTCCTCGTACAGGTCACTCATGATACCGATAGCTCCGACCATTCGTGGATCGCCTGGTCGATTTATGACCCCTCAGCCGGAAATTCAGCAAGTACCGCTTCCTCGAAGGTCCATGGACAGGCCGGCGGGAATGTCTCCTCTGGAAGTTCAGTCTCCCGCGCCGCGATCAGGATGGCGTCGCCATGCGCCTCAGTGACGATGTCATCGAGGCATGATCGCAGGCTCGGGTTGCGGGCAACGATCCGCCCGGAGCGCCGGCGCGGTTCAAGAATGGTGAGGCGCAAACTGTTGCCGCGGCGGTCCGGTTGAAAGCGCCACTTCAACAGGTGTGCCAGCAGGATCGCGAGCCGACTGATCAACTGATCCCGTTCGGCCCGGCCCACACTCTCGATTTCCTCGGCGATATTCAGCCAGTCCAGTTCCGCCTCATTGATGAGGGCACCGGCGGCGCGGCGGCGCAACAATTCGCCCTGACGCTCCGACCACCGCACGATGTCTTCTTCGTACAGGTCACTCATCTGGCCACTCGCTCCCCGAGGCTCGGCCTCAGGTATTCATCGCGTCGAAGAACTCGTTGTTGGTTTTGCTGTATTTCAGCTTGTCCAGCAGGAACTCCATCGCATCCACGGTGCCCATCGGGTTCAGGATGCGGCGCAGCACCCACATCTTCGACAGCGTCGCGCGATCGACCAGCAGTTCTTCCTTGCGGGTACCCGACTTGGTGATGTCGATGGCCGGGAAGGTGCGCTTGTCGGACAGCTTGCGGTCCAGGATGATTTCCGAGTTGCCGGTGCCCTTGAACTCCTCGAAGATCACCTCGTCCATGCGGCTGCCGGTGTCGACGAGGGCGGTCGCGAGAATCGTCAGGCTGCCGCCTTCTTCCGCTTTGCGGGCCGAGCCGAAGATGCGCTTGGGGCGCTCGAGGGCGCGCGAATCGACGCCGCCGGTGAGGGTGCGCCCCGAGGATTCAACCTCTTTGTTGTAGGCGCGGGCGAGGCGGGTGATCGAGTCGAGGAGGATCACCACGTCGCGGCCCTGCTCGACCAATCGCCGGGCCCGCTCGAGCGCGACCTCGGCGATGCGCAGGTGTTCGCTGGTGGGTCGATCCGCCGAAGACGCGAGCACGTCGCCCTTGACCGAGCGGCGCATGTCGGTGACTTCCTCGGGCCGCTCGTCGATGAGCAGCACCATCAGTGCCGCCTTCGGGTGGTTGGT
>JBEKGV010000326.1:0-5570 GCA_050012615.1 Acetobacteraceae bacterium
ACCGCGGCCTGCTGACAGCCCGCCGCGCATTGATCGAGGAAGCGTATGCCACCTTGGTCCGGCTTGGAATCGGTAACGACGCGTCTTCCGTCGTGCGCGAACTCCCCTATGGCAAACAGCGCCTCGTCGAGATCGCGATCGCGCTTGCCGCGGAGCCATCGGTCCTGCTGCTCGATGAGCCGGCCGCCGGAGTGCCGGGTGGCGAAAACGGCATCATTCTCAACGTCATCGAGCAACTTCCCGCCGGCATCGCGGTGCTGATGATCGAACACGACATGGACCTCGTATTCCGTTTCGCCCGCCGCATCACGGTGATGGTCCGCGGCACGATCCTTGTCGAGGACACGCCAGACCAGATCGCCGCCGATCCGCGCGTGCGCGAGGTCTATCTCGGCACGCGCGTCCATGACTGAGTTGCTGGCTTTAAGAAACGTGTCCGCCGGATACGGAGCAACGGTCGTGCTGGAGCACGTCTCGCTCTCGGTCGATACCGGAACGACACTCGCGGTACTGGGCCGCAACGGTGTTGGAAAAACCACGTTGCTTGCCACCATCGTCGGCCACACCACCCGCCATGACGGAAGCATTACGTTCGCCGGACAGTCCATCGAGCACCTCAAACCGTATCGCCGCGCGCGACTGGGCATTGGCACGGTGCCCCAGGAAAGGGAGATCTTTCCCTCGCTCACCGTCGAAGAAAACCTGACGGTCGCCGCACAGGGCGCGGGAATTAGCCCCGCACGCGGCGCGGATGGATGGACGCTGGAACGAGTTTACGCATTGTTCCCCAACCTCGCCGAACGGCGTCGCGGCATGGGCAATCAATTGTCCGGCGGCGAACAGCAGATGCTCGCCATCGCGCGTGCGCTGATGGGCAACCCGTCGCTGCTGTTGCTCGACGAACCGTTGGAGGGTCTCGCTCCGGTCATCGTCGACCGCCTGCTGGAGGCGTTGCACCACCTCCGATCCAGCGCACATCTGACGATGATCCTGACCGAGCAACAAGCCAGGCTGGCGCTGGAATTCAGCGATCGCGCCGTCATTTTGGATCGCGGCCGGATCGTTCACACCGCGCCCGCCGCGGAATTACTGGCGGATCCGGAGCGACTTTCGACACTGATCGGGGTAGCCCGCTGACGCGGACACTGTTAGCCGCGCATGCGGGACACGTAGGTTTTCAGCACCGCGTTAATCCGTGTCTGATAACCTCTTCCCGTCTTCCGAAAATAGTCGAGCACCTCTTGGTCAACACGCATGTTGAGAACGGCCTTTGGCTGAGGCATTTCAACCGTGGCGCTGTCCCAATCAACAACCATGCCGACTTCATCAGGATTGGCGGCTACGCTGGCCTCAATCTCATCGCTCGTCATGGAAGCCGCCTTCGCCCAATCGGAACGAGACTCGCCGCGCCGCCTCATTGCCTGAAGTTCACTGGCCGTGCGCGTTACGATATGCTCTCTCTTCGCCATCGCGTGCTCTCCTGAAAGAAATAATTCGCCGATTTTGTAATCTCCATGTCCAAACGACCGTGTAGAACTTCGCTTCTATCAGCGCGGTTGAAACGACCCTGTCCTCATCATTTTTCCATGATGGGGCGTGCACAACCGGGCGACCGTCGAACATTTGCACCGCGTCGATGAAATCCAGATGGCGTTCGCGCAAATTCCTGAGCCGCTTTGGCGGGTCCCACTCGAACATGGGAAATTATAGACGGTTTGTATATACATGTCCAGTGCACGCGGAACGGCCGATCCGCGACAGGGCGCCTACCCTTCCCCCGCCAACCTCATGAACCGTTCCGCCAGTGCCACGTCCGCGGCAACCTGCTGCCGTCGCTTCGCCGCCTCCTCGTCCTCGCCCCACTGCTCCGCCTGAAACAATTCGTCCAGTGCGCTCAACGCATACGCCTCACCCGCATCAAGCCGTCCTTCCGCCAACGCAAGGCCCAGTACCAGACTGCCAAGTACCGGCACCGCGACTCCCAGGCCGGCGAGCCTGTAGGCATCAAACGAGCCAACCACTCGCCGCAGCGCGTTCACGCTATCGCGGTGTTGCCGCACCGGAACGACGCCGCTGGTCACCCGCAACGGCGCATCGAAGGTGAGTGCCGCCCAATCGAGCCACGGTTGCCAGTCCTCAGCCTGACGGTCCATCAGAGCGCGCGGCGTCTCGGCCCAATAACATAACAGATCCGTCTCGCCATAGCGCGCGATCGCGTCGGCGGTCGGTGCCGGGTCGGGTGCGATCCGCTCCCGGGCGGTGGCCGCGATCCGGGTCAACGGGGTATCGGCGAAGCTCATCTCGCCGCCCTTCATGCCTCCCGCCTGACGCCATTCCTCAGCGATCGCTGCGGCCAGAGCGGGCGGCGCGACGCGCAGCACACCACCGTTCGGCAAGTGGATCGGTTTGCCGTCCAGCAGAATGCGGTGGTCCTCGGCGTCCCGGATCAGGGTCACCTTGTCCCAGAACCGCTTCACCTACTTTCCTCCTGGTGCCGCGGGCGCTTCGGCTCCGGACGGCGGAGCGCCCCCGCGCGCGCGCGCCAGGGCCGCCGGACAGGGATCGCCACCGCCGGCGGCACCCATGATGTCCTTCCCGCCGAGCAGCAAACCCGCCAATCCACTGCCGCCCGGACCGCCGCCACCGGGGGAGATATCGATCCTGGCCGAAGGCGCGCCCATCGGTCCGCTCACGCGCACCGGCAGCGCGATCCCCGTTCCGCCGATCTTCGTCCTGGGCCGCAATCGCAACGACAGCGTCTCGTGCCCCAGATCGACGTCGCCGGCGCCTTCGATGATCAGAGCGGCCGTGTTCAGCGCCATCGGCTGGATCGCCACGACCCCTCCCTTGGCGTCAGCCCGCACCGCGAAGCACCGGAGATTAGTAACGTCCGCCCCATCGATGTGCAGCGGCCGCAATCCGGCCAACCACGTATTGATCAGCCGTGCGTCGAGTTGTCCGCCCTCGATCGCGACATCAGCCCACCCGTCCAGCGACGCGGCGAGCGCCCGCGGCGTGTCGCCCGTTCCGCTCAGATCGGCCCGCACCTCGACCGGACCGTTCGCCACCTGAGGCATGCCCAGTACAGCGAGCAATGGCCGAAGCGCGAACCCCGGCGACTGGACGGTCAGGTGCACCAGCGGCGGGGTTTTCGCGTCATCCACCGTCAGAGCCGCGTTCAACCGCTCATTCGGGGCGGCGATGGTGAACGGATCCAGCCGCATCACCCCATCTTTCGCCGACAGCACCGCGTCGACGCCATTGATGTCGGCGCCTCCCGCCCGCAGCTGCCCGAATGTGAATTTCACATCCGCGTCCGCCATGCGGATCAGGTCGAACGGCAGCCTGGTATCAGGGATCACCTCTGTCGCTTTGCCGTGCGCCTCCGGTTCGACGGGAACCCCGGGGTCGGTCCCCGCCGCCTGCGAGGCCGGGCGCAACCGCAACGCGTCGAGGTCCAGACGCTGCGAGGAAACCGTCCCCGACACCACGAACCGTGGGTCCCGCGCCAGCGAAAGTTCGCCGGTCAGATCGCCTGCGCTCGACGTAAACTGGAACGGGATCGGACCGGGCGCATCGGTCACGCGGGCCCGAAACGCCACCGATTTCAGCGTGTCAGGGGCACGATCGATCAGGAGCGACGGGTTCGGCACGATGGCCCTCGCGTCGAGCGCGAAGCCGGCGAAGCGCATCGGTTCCTGGATCGTACCCGCGACGCTGGCCCGCGCCGACGCCGCGTTCCATTCGAGATCGACCGAGACGGGACCTGTCGCCCCGTGCGCGAGCCACGCGAGATCGCCGACCGTGCCGGTAACGCCGGAATCCGTATCGAAGCCCGGCACGACGACCTGCGCCTCCAGGTAGATCGGCGCCTGATCCCGTGCGCTCACCCTCACGTCGCTCAGAAAGGCCCCACGCGTCAGAGTGTCGAGAGCGACCGACCGCACCTTGACGTTCAGTACGGAAATGTCCGGCACGGGGCCGCCCCCATCTTTCACGTCAGCATGCACGGTAACGGCCTTCAGCGACGCGAGCGGAACACTCGGCAGAAACGATGCGAACCGCGATGGGTCGGGAACATCGGCGTCCACCTCGAAAGCATAGCCTTTCGCCTCTCGCGGCCGGGCGATCTGCCCGACGGCCGCAACGCTCGCACCGCCGGATTCGAGCTTCAGCGAGACGGGGTACGCCGGGGTGCCGCCGTTATCGGACGCGACTTCAGCGAGGTCGGCCCGTCCGCTCAGCTCGATCGTCTGCCCATCATAGTTGACCGTCCCGGTGAGTTGCGCGGGACCACCGGCGGGTGCGACGACGCTAACCTGCGGAACCCGCGCCGCAATGCGCCGCCCGGACGCGCCGTCGACCCACGCGATGCGTCCATCCACCACAGTGGAATCCAGGAACGACACGGCGAACGCCACACCCCGAGAACCACCTGCGTTCCCGACTGCGTTCCCGCCGGGGCTCCCACCGGGGCCGGCAGCCGGGTGCGGTTCCGCCGCCACCTGAGTTGGCTCTCGCGTGAACACCCAGTTGTGGCTGCCCGCCTGATTGGTCTCAAGCTGGATATCCGGCCGCACCAGCGAGATGTGATCGATCTCGATCTGATGCTGCAGCAGCGGAGCCAGGCCGAGGCTCAACTCGACCCGCGCCACCTTAACCATGTCCGGCCGCGCGAATCCGGGCGGGTTGGACAATGCCACATCATCCAGCGTGACTGTCGGCACGAGCGAGAACTTGACCCCAATCCCGCCCGAAATCGTCATCGTCCGTCCGGTCGCGCGTTCAACCTCCGCGATGAGCCGGGATTTCACGCCCGAGGGATTTAGTCCCCAGCCGATCAGACCGACGATCACGACGACCGCGGAGACAGCGGCCGCCAAAACGACCCAAAATCCGCGGGGGAGGTCACCCACTCGTCAACGTCCGTCGCGGTGCGGCTCGCGGGCAGGCGGCGCCACGAACCCAAGCGTGCGGAATGTATCCGCCATGTGCGGCGGCAAATCGGCCTCCACGTGAAATACGCCGCCGCCGGGGTGCGGAAAGCTCAGTGAGCGGGCGTGCAGATGCATTTTCTCCGACAGTCCGGACACGGTCGCGGCGAAGGCGTTGTTCTGGTCCGGGCGGGCGTATTTCAGATCGCCCAATATGGGCGCCCGGATGGCGACGCAATGCACGCGAAGCTGATGGGTCCGGCCGGTATGCGGCTTCAGTTCCAACCAGGCAAGTTTGCGGGCAGCGTGATCCAATGTGCGGTATTCGGTGATAGCGCGGGCGGCCTCCTCATCGTCGCGCTCGGCCGGAGCGGTTCGCTCGCCGCGATCTCCCCCCCCATGGGCGCCCCCAATTCGTTTCAGCGGCAGGTCGATTTCGCCCTCGACCGGGACCGGACGGCCGGCGACGACAGCCCAGTACGTCTTGTCCATGTCGCGGCCGCGGAAGGACGCGGCGAGTTTGGCCGCGGCGGCGGGGGTGCGCGCGATCAGCAGCAGTCCCGTGGTGTCTCGGTCCAGACGGTGCACCAGGCGCGGCCGATGGCCGCCCGCCACCCTCAGTCCTTCCAGCATCCC
>JBEKGV010000327.1:0-5565 GCA_050012615.1 Acetobacteraceae bacterium
GTAACGATGGGTCTGGGTGGGAGGCAGCGCGCGATGCGGCGTGGACAGGAACCGCCCATTGGTCCAGCGCCGCAATGTATCGCCCGCGTTGACCGCGAACGATCCTGGAATATACGGCATGTCGATCCACGTCCCATCCACCGTCCGCACCTGCAAACCCGGCACATCCGATTGCGCGAGGAAAGTCATGAAATTCGCGTCGCTGTGCGGAGCGATCCCGAACTGATTGGCGTCAGCCGCGACCGGCGGATAATGCGACAGCCGCAAATTGAACTGGCTCTCCACGAAATGCGGCGTGAAGAAGCCAGGATCGAGGTCCAGCGAAACCGAAACGGCCGGTAGCAGCCGATTGGTGAAATCCTCCATTGCCCGCATGTAGTCCTGGATGTGCTCCCGAAAGCCTGGCATCAGCGCCGCATCCGGCCACACATTGGGGCCGGTGAAGCGTCGTCCGGTGATGCGCATCGGATTGTCCGGGGCGCGTTCCCGACGGATGAAGAACGCCTCGTTCAAATCCGGCTTGTCGTTGTTGTTCACGTCCGACGTCCACACGGCGTAGCGGCCCATCGCCATGTAGCCGTTGTTGTGGTCGTTCAGTTTCATCGCCGCCTTGTCGCTCATCGGCAGGTCGTGCAGACGTTTGGCCTCGGCGAAGGTCTGGTCGATCAGCCGGTGCGGCACGTCGTGGCCGGTGATGACAAAGAACCCGATCCGCGAAAACGCATCGCAAATTTCCACCGCCGTTCGTTGCAGCGAACCTGGCTTGCCCGCCAGGTAGTCGGACAGATCGATGATCGGGATCATTTCATCCCCGTGATCGATGCGCTGAGCGCCCGCGGATCACGCGTAGGCCACCGTCCCGCATCAACCTGCAGCAGAAAATCGCCAACGATACGGTTGAACTGATCCGGGTCCTCGATATTGATCGTGTGACCGCAGTTCGGCATGATCGACAATGCCGCCGTCGGGATGTTCTGTTTCAGCAACAGTGCCGGCTGCAGGCAGGGCCAGTCCTCATCACCGGTCAGCACCAAAGTCGGAACGGTCAGCTTTTTCATGTCATCGACGAGGTCGTACAGCGACGGGCGCTCCCGCTGAACACCGAGTTGCGTGTTGCGTGCACCGAGTTTCGAGTGCTCGGCGAGTTGCTGCTTGAATTCCGCGAAGCCACGCGGGTCCTTGTTTTCGAATTGCACCCGCGTCGGGCCGTAAGCGTATTTCTCGGCGAACACGGAAATGTCGTTGTCATCGATGAATTTCGCGATCGTCTCGGCCTCGGCGCGGAACTTCTCCTGCTGGCCCTTTTCCGCCCCATAGCCGCAGCCGGCCACCACGAGCGATCGTGCCTTGCCGGGATGGCGGAACCCAAAATGCAGCGTCGCGAACCCCCCCATCGACAGACCGACGATATGCGCCTTGTCGATCTTCAGGTGATCCAGCACCGATCCGATGTCGTCCGCGGCGCGGACCTGCGAATATTTCGAGACTTCTTCGGGCACATCCGAGGGTGGATAACCGCGTGCGGCAAACGTGATGGCCCGATACCGCTGGCCGAAATGCCGCATTTGCGGTTCCCACGCGCGATGATCGCCCGCGTACTCGTGCACGAAGATCACGGGGATACCAGTGCCGGTCTCCTCGTAATACAGCCGGACGCCATCGTCGGTCAGGGCATGGGGCATGTTTTTCTCAGCTCCCTCACATGGCAACGACGGCAGCATGCCGTGGCTGCGTGGGAACTGTAAACCCTGATCAGGCGGCGAGCTTATCCAGCTCCCGCATGATCGATTCGCCCATCACGTTCGTGCTCACACGCGCCGTCGCCGGACCCATGATATCGGCCGTGCGCAGGCCGGTACTTAAAACGTTGAGGCAGGCCTTTTCGATCAGCGCCGCATCTTCGTCCATGCCAAAGGAAAACCGCAGCAGCATCGCGAAACTCAGCAGTTGCGCCAATGGATTGGCGATGCCCCTACCGGCGATGTCGGGCGCGCTGCCATGGATCGGTTCGTACAGCGCGTGGCGTTTGCCCGACTCCTGCACCGCGCCGAGAGTCGCGGAAGGCAGCATGCCCAGACTGCCGGTCAGCATCGACGCCAGATCGGACAGCAGATCCCCGAAAATATTCGATGTCACGATCACGTCGAACTGCTTCGGTGCGCGGACCAACTGCATCGCACAGTTATCCGCGTACATGTGCGACAGGTCCACGTCCGGAAATTCACGTTCCGCCAGCGCCGTCACGGTTTGCCGCCACAGCAGGCCCGACTGCATCACATTCGCCTTCTCGACGCTGCACACGCGATTATGGCGCTTGCGTGCCAGTTCGAAGGCAACGCGCGCGACGCGCTCGATCTCGTGGGTGGTGTATGATTCGGTATCGAAGCCGCGCTTATGCCCATCCGGCAATGTTTCGACACCGCGCGGCTCGCCGAAATAAATCCCGCCAGTACTTTCGCGCACGATCATGAGGTTCAGGCCGCGGATAACATCCGGCTTCAACGTCGATGCTTCAACCAGCGGATCGAACACGATGGCCGGCCGCAAATTGGCGAAAAGATCGAGTTCTTTGCGCAGCCGCAGGATCGCGATCTCCGGCCGCATGTCGAAGCCAAGCTGCTCCCATTTCGGTCCGCCAACGGAGCCGAACAGGATCGCATCGGCATCTTTAGCAGACTGCATTGTCGCGTCGGTGATCGGCGTCTTGCGGGCATCGATCGCGGCGCCGCCGACGAGGTCCTCGGTCACGTCGAACGTCACCATGCGGCGGCGATCCATCCAGTCGATGATGCGGCGCACTTCGCGCATGACCTCGGGGCCAATGCCGTCGCCCGGTAGGATCAGCAGCTTCTTGTTGGCCGGCATGACGGGGAACCCCTTTCTTTCAGGCGGCGATCGTGGGCATCCACGGTTGGCTTTGCGTCCGCCTGGACTCGTACCCGTCGATCGCTTTGTCGTGCTGCATCGTCTGGCCGATATCGTCCAGCCCGTTCAGCAGCAAGTGTTTCCGGAAAGGATCGACCTCGAAGTGGATTTCCTCGCCGTTCGGCCGCACGACGACCTGCCGTTCGAGATCCACCGTGATGCGCGCGTTGCCGCCGAGTTTGCTGTCTTCGACAAGCTGCTCGCAAACGGCCCGCGGCAGACGCAGCGGCAGGATGCCGTTCTTGAAACTGTTGTTGAAGAAAATATCGGCGAAATCCGGCGCGATGATGCAGCGAATACCGAAGTCCAGCAGCGCCCATGGCGCGTGCTCGCGTGAGGAACCGCAGCCGAAATTCTCGTAAGCGATGATGATCTCCGCCTTGCGGTACGGTTCCTGATTCAAAACGAAGGACGGGTTTTCCGATCCGTCCTTTTGGTACCGCAACGCATCGAACAGGTGCACACCGAGGCCCGTCCGCTTGATCGTCTTGAGGAACCGGGCCGGAATGACCTTGTCGGTGTCGATGTTTTGCATCGGCATCGGCGCGGCGACGCCGGTCAGTGTGGTGAATTTATCCATTGCGTTTCCCTCCGATCAGCCCAGTTGCCGAACGTCGGCGAAGCGGCCGGTCACCGCGGCGGCGGCGGCCATGGCCGGCGATACCAGATGCGTCCGCCCACCGACGCCCTGGCGTCCTTCAAAATTGCGGTTCGAGGTGCTGGCGGAGCGCTGACCCGGCGTCAGCTTATCCGGGTTCATCCCTAGGCACATCGAACAGCAAGGGTCCCGCCACTCGAAACCGGCTTCGAGCAGCACGCGATCCAGCCCCTCGTCCTCGGCTTGTTTCTTTACCTGCCCGGAACCCGGCACCACCAGCGCCTGCACACCGTCCGCCACCTTGCGGCCTTTTGCGACCTGCGCCGCGGCACGAATGTCTTCAATTCGACCGTTGGTGCATGACCCGATAAACACCACGTCCACCTTCACATCTGTCAATTTCTGACCTGGGCTTAGCGCCATGTATTCCAGCATCCGTTGCAATTGCGAGCGTTTGCCTTCGTCCGGCTCGTCTGCCGGATTTGGCACGGTGCCGGTCACCGGAATGACCTGGCCGGGTGTGGTGCCCCAGGTGACCATCGGTGCGATCTCGGCGGTGGTCAGGAACACTTCCGTATCGAAATGGGCTCCCGTATCCGACGGCAGCGTTTTCCAATAAGCAACGGCCTGTTCGAAAGCCTCGCCCTTTGGCGCGTACTCCCGGCCCTTCACGTAGTCGAACGTCGTTTGATCCGGCGCGATAAGCCCTGCCCGCGCACCGGCCTCGATCGTCATGTTAGACACCGTCATGCGTCCGGCCATGTCGAGCGCGCGGATCGCGTCGCCGGTGTATTCGATGACATGCCCGTTGCCGCCGGCGGTGGTGATCTTGCCGATGATCGCCAGCACGATGTCTTTCGCCGTGCAGCCAAGCCCAAGCGTGCCTGACACGTCGATCCGCATGTTCTTCTGTGGCGCCTGCAGCAGAGTTTGCGTCGCCATCACATGCTCGACCTCGGAGGTGCCGATGCCGAACGCCAAAGCGCCCATCGCGCCATGCGTCGAGGTATGACTGTCACCGCAAACGATCGTCGTTCCCGGCAGGCTCAGGCCAAGTTCGGGACCAATGATGTGCACGATGCCCTGCCGCACATCCAGGATCGGAATGTAAGGAACGCCAAACGCCTTGACGTTGTCCTCCAGCGTTTGGACCTGGATGCGGCTGTCTGCTTCCTTGATGTCGGACGGCGTACGAGGACCAACGGTTGGAATGTTGTGGTCCGCGACGGCGATCGTCAGATCAGGCCGGCGCAATTTACGGCCGGCGAGACGCAATCCCTCAAACGCCTGAGGGCTGGTGACTTCGTGCAAAAGGTGACGGTCGATGTAAAGGATGCACGTGCCGTCCGGCAGCCGCTCCACGACATGGCTGTCCCAGATTTTATCAAACAGCGTGCGCGGGGCCATGGGCATCCTCTCCTGGCTTGAATTCTTGACCATTTGGTTTGGCCGAACATCGCCCTGGACGCAAGCCGCGGCGATTGTAAGCCGTAGCCGGCGCTCAGTGCCCGAGGTTGACCACCAGCACGCGGCGATTGGCGGAATTGTGTACGCCCGGACCGGTTTCGACCAAAAGTCCGTCTTCACCCATGCCAACGGCGGTCAGGCGAGACCGGTCGATGCCGTGCTTCGTCATCAGATAATTGATGACGCTGGCGGCGCGCTGTTGCGACAGCACCTTGTTCGTCTCAGGCCTGCCAACCGTATCGGTATGGCCTTCCACGCGGAATTTGTATTCGGTCAATTTGGGGCTCGCCAGCGCGGCGCCCAGTTGATCGAGGACATGGGCGGCGACGGGCGAAATCGCCGCGGAGCCGGATGCGAATGGGACGGAAAGATTGACCTCGGGAGGTTTCTCCCCCGGCGGTGTCGTTCCGCCGGTGCTTGCATCGGTGCCGGGCTTCGGAAGCGTGGGCGGCTGACCGCCGAGGCGGATGCCGCGGGTGGCCATGCCTCCGCTACCGGGCGGCGTCAGGGAATTGATGATCTGGTCGGTGGTTGGGGTGTCCGCCGCCCAACCTGGCGACGACGTCTCGATGGTG
>JBEKGV010000328.1:0-5559 GCA_050012615.1 Acetobacteraceae bacterium
GCAACTGGTGCAAGCAGCATCGGCCGCACCCGTCGCAGAGCGATTCCCACTCCTCGCGGGACATCTCTTCGAGGCTCTTCGTCTTCCAAAACTGGGCGCCAGGGGACATGGAGGCTTCGGGCATGGAGGCTTCGGGCATGGAGGCTTCAGCCTACAGACAGCTTCAGCTTCTGGCCAGAGGATGACCGGATGGCGCCCACCGGCATCTTCACGAGTCGATGCGGCGGGAAAGTGCGCCGCGCGGTGCTGCTAAGGCGTCGCGCAACATTAAACGCTTCGGCCGGGCTTTCTCCCCGTCGTCCTCACCGGGCTCGACCCGGTGATCTGTCGCCGCACAGTGCTGGTATAGATCACCGGGTCGAGCCCGGTGATGACGAAGAGGAGGGTGCGCCACTCGACTCGTCTATTGTTGTGCGACGCCAAAGCGTCCCGCTCGCGGGCCATCTCTCCGGCCTGTTGCGAACCCCCGACGCGGGAGGCATGTTTCAGCCCACCTTAAAAATCCTGAATCGGGGGTGCCAGGGTGTCCGAGCATGGCCGGAGCCTTGTCTATGAGGCAGGGCAGTGGCAGGTCCACCTCGGACGACGCGAACTACTGGCGCGTGGTGTCGCGGTGCCCATTGGCGCTCGCGCGTTCGAGATCGTCGAAGTTCTGGTCCGGTCAGCTAACGAATTGGTCAGCAAAGACGATCTGATGAACCGGATATGGCCGGGCGCCACGGTCGGAGAAAACACGCTCCAGGTTCACGTGTCGGCCATCCGCAAGGCGTTCGGATCCGATCGAGCCTGGTTGAAGACGGAATCCGGCCGTGGCTATCGGCTGATCGGCAGTTGGACGGCGAGAGCGGACACCATTCGGTCCGCCCCTCGAGGTCCGCAACCGGCCCCGATTTCCACCCAAATCGCGTTGTCGCAGGCTCCGAGCACCAATTTCCCTGGTCCGTCGTCAGGACTTGTCGGCCGAACCAATGCTATCGAGAAGCTGCAAGATCTGCTGTCCGCCTACCGGACTGTCACACTGACCGGCCCCGGCGGCATCGGGAAGTCCGCGCTGGCGCTGGAAGCCGCCCGCGGCGTATTGCCGGACTTTCGTGGTGGGGGCCGGTTCGTCGAACTGGCAGCGTTGTCCGATCCCAATCTGGTGCCCTCCGAGGTGGCGCGTGTTCTCGGGTTGCCGCTGAGTGCCGATCCGAGCCCCGCCGCCGCGGTCGCGCGCGCCATCGGCACGAAGAAGATGCTTTTGGTGCTCGATAATTGCGAGCATGTCATCGACGCGGCGGCGACCCTGGTGGAAGCGATCGTGCGGTTGTGCCCGGGCTCGACCGTGCTCGCGACGAGCCGGGAGATTTTACGCATCGACGGTGAGCACGTCTTTCGCGTTCCGCCGCTCGACGTGCCTCCTCCCGATCAGGGCGACCCTGAACTGGTCCTCAGGCACACCGCCGCAGAGCTGTTTCTCGAGAGAGTGCGTGCATTGGACTCGAACTTCTCGGTAGACGAAAGCAACGCCGCCGCGGTCGTCGCTATCTGCCGGAGTTTGGACGGTATCCCACTGGCGATCGAGTTCGCCGCGGCACGTGCCTCGACGCTCGGTGTTCATGCGGTCGCCGCGGGCCTGCGAGATCGTTTCGCCCTGTTGACCAGCGGCCGGCGTACCGCGTTGCCGCGGCATCGAACGCTGCGGGCGGCGCTCAATTGGAGTTATGACCTGCTACCGGAGACAGAGGCATCGATGCTGCGCCACCTCGCGGTTTTCGCGGGCGCGTTTTCGCTCGACTCGGTGCATGGCGTGGCCAGCGATCTTCACGTGAGCGAGGTCATCGAGCGCATCACGAGCCTCGCCGCGAAATCGCTGATCATCACCGATCCTCAGGACGCGTCCGGCTACTATCGCCTGCTGGAAACGACGCGCTTGTACGCGTTGGAGAAGCTGCGCGACAATGACGAGTATCAACTGATCGCGCGCCGTCACGCCGAATATTATCTGGCGCTGATCGCCCAGGCCGAAGCTGAGAGCGCGACGCGGATCGAAGGCGATTGGCTGGCGACTTACGGACGCCATCTCGACAATCTGCGCGCCGCGCTCGATTGGGCTTTTTCCGAGAACGGCGATGTCAGGATCGGCGTGGCGCTGACAGTTGGCGTCGTGCCGCTGTGGTTCAAACTGTCGCTGATGAACGAATGCCGCAGGCGCGTTGGGCAGGCTCTCGCGGGCGCCGACACGGAGGTGGATCCGCGGGTTATCATGCGGCTCAACGCGGCTTTGGCCGCCTCATCGTTGTACACCGTGGGAGCGACCCAGGACGTCGCCACCGCCTGGACCAAAGTGCTGGAGATCGCCGATCGCCTCGAAGACACCGAGCATCGTCTTTGGGCGCGGTGGGGTATGTGGAATTACCAGTTGAACCACGGGGCATTCCGCGAGTCGCTGCCGTTCGCACGGCACTTTTCCGATTACGCCACGAACCCCGCCGATCTTGCCATCGGGGACCGTCTGGTTGGCATTTCTCTGCATTATCTCGGCGAGCAGGCTCAGGCGAGGCGGCACCTCGAGAACGTTCTGACGCGGCGTGTCGACGCGGCGGCGAACTCGATGGTCCGGATCCAGTACGATCGGAAACTGGCCGCAAGGGCCTTTCTGCCTCGCGTCCTATGGCTGCAGGGCTTCCCGGATCAGGCGATGCACGAAGCCGACAGCGTCGTGCGGGATGCGGACGAGGCTGGGCAGGCTCTCGCGCTCTGCCTCGCGCTGTCCCCAGGAGCTTGCCCGGTGGCGCTTTTGGCCGGCGACCTGACGACGGCGGAGCGATTTATCGCGCTGCTGCATGCCCGCGCGGCGGCGCTTGGGCTGGGTTTTTGGCAGGCGGAGGCCCGTTGCAATGAAGCGATCCTGCTAGCGATGCGAGGTGACGTCGCGGCCGGTTTGCTGATCTTTCATCCTTCGGTACGCGAACTCGTCGGATATCACACAAACTGGAATGTCACCGGATTCCATGTGATGATGGCCGCGGCTCTGGCGAAAGCCGGGGCAGCCGCCGAAGGCCTGAAGATGGCTGAAGAGGCGCTGGCGCGATCCCAGCGCGATGGGGAATTATGGTGCGTGCCGGAATTGCTCCGCGTCCGGGGCGAGTGCCTGTTGCTGACCGGGGCGCGGGACGCGGCGGTCGCCGCC
This sequence comes from Acetobacteraceae bacterium, assembly GCA_050012615.1. Classification (GTDB taxonomy): domain Bacteria; phylum Pseudomonadota; class Alphaproteobacteria; order Acetobacterales; family Acetobacteraceae; genus Rhodopila. The sequence goes on from JBEKGV010000328.1 coordinate 3,173, forward strand.
GAAGCCGAGTTCCGGCGATCGCTCGATTGGGCCCGCCGGCAGGAAGCACTGTCATGGGAACTCCGATCGGCGACCAGCCTCGCGCGCTTGTTGCGCGATAATAATGGTCACGAGGCGGCGAGAAGACTGCTCGCCCCGGTCTACCAGAGGTTCCGCGAAGGGCTTGCAACGGCTGATCTTCTGACCGCGAGACACCTTCTGGAAACAATCGGCTGAAATTCTCGTCTGGGTTGGAAGAACCAGCAAACATGGCAGACGAACCGGTCTGGGATCATTGGAGCACCGTTCCCGGTGTTCTGGGACGTCAGCAAGGCGTAGAGCCCACCGGAACCAGCACCGCAGTCAACTGGCGTCATGCGGCTTTCAGCGTCGGGATCTCGGTATCCTTGTAACCGCGCTGCCGCCAGACATTCGGCGTTTCCCCCACCAAACGCGCGAACACGGTGGTGAAATGCGCCTGCGTCTTGAAGCCGGCGTCCAACGCGATCTCTACCAGCGGCGTACGCGTCGTCGCCAACAATTTCTGAGCATGCTCGATCCGCCGCTGGAGAAGGAATTCGTGTGGCCGCAGGCCGGTCGCCACCCGGAACTGCGCCGCGAAATGCATTCGCGACAGGCCGGCCGCGGCCGCGATGTCGGCGAGGCTGATCGGCTCGCTGAGATTCGCGGCGATATACTCGGTCGCGCGCTTCAGCCGCCATTTCGACAGGCCTGAAACGCGGGGACGAGGTGCCGGCGCGCCATCTGAGCTGCCGCCGAGCAATTGGGCGGTAATGGCGAGACTGATGCCATCGACGTAGCTATGGCCGAGAGTACCGCCCAACGCTTCGGCGTGTATGAGGGAGTGTGCCAGGCGCTCGATCACCGCATTGACGACCGGGCGATCGCCGATCAGCGGCGTTGTTCGGATCTGGCCGCATTCCGACTTCGCGTACTCGGCGATCATCTCGTTCGGAACGTGCAGGTGGAGCACGTCGTAGGAGCCGCGAAAGATCCCGCGCATGGCAAGTCCGGGTTCGTTCAGGCGCACGCTGCCTCGGGGTAGGTGCCCATCCTGGACCAGTTTTTGCCCGGCGAAGACGGTAAGGTCTGTCATTGGCTGGAGCGCGATCCCGATCACATGGCAATCCGCCGCGATTTCCGATTCCTGCTCGAACCGGTCGGTCGCGTGACCAACCCATCGCGATGCCACGATCCGCGACCTGGGCGGGTCCGGAACATCGCTATCGGATATATCGAACCACTTGTTCTCGCGAAAAATGATCTGAGAATGTGGGCCCGCGAGACCCCCTTCGGCTCCTGCCACCAGCATCAACATTGGCCACCTCCGTCCGGCGCGGTATTTTTTACCGCACTGTGGAGTTAGCCGCCTTCGAGGCTGAAATCCTTGGGGTGCCGCTGAGAAATACTAAAAAGAAGTTTCCCCCCGCTTTTCAGGAATTTTACGCTTATCAGGCTGGGGGCCGCGCGCTCATCAGAGAGCGCGTACCGACTGGCCATATCGCTTCCTGGCTTTGATCTTGTTACCCGCGTCGTATCCCGTCGGGTCGATTGAAGCCCCTGATCCGCTGTTCACCGTTGAGGTCGGCACACCTCAGGGCCCGGCTATCGACAACGCACGCGCTGGGGGCCGCCCGTCTTGCCACCCGCGCATTGGTGTCCCCACGTGGAATCGCCAGTCATCGCCGTCGTCCATAGTGCCGAGCGCCGCCGCCCTGCCGCCTTGCGCGGCAACGGTATGACCGCGCGTTGGAAACACCTTGGTGATTCAGGCGGTCTTCAGCCCGATGAGGCCATGTCCAAAGCCGCTCGTGGGCCCGTGTCATCGCGCCAGTCCCCGATCAGTGACCGGCGCTCTGGCCACCATCGACGTGGAGGATTTCGCCGGTCACGAAGTGCGCCGACTCCAGATAGAGGATCGCTTCGACAATGTCGGAGATCTCGCCCATGTGTCCGATCGGATGCAGCGCATCCAGGGCATCATGCGTCTCTACCGGATGCATCGGCGATTTAATGACACCCGGTGCGACCGCGTTCACGCGAATGCCGCGTTCGGCATACTCGATGGCGAGCGATTTGGTTGCCGCGTTCAGGCCGCCCTTGGTCAGCGACGCGAGCACGGAGTGCACCGCGGAACTCGCGTGATCGACCAGGCTCGTGGTGATCTGAACGACATGGCCGCTGCCTTGCTTCTCCATCTCGGCGATGGCGAGTTGCGTCATGTGGAAGAATCCCGTGGTGTTGACCGCCAGAATCGCGGCGTAGTCGGTCACGGTGTACTGGGTGAACGGTTTGGCGATGAAGATCCCGGCATTGTTGACGAGCGTGTCGATGCGCCCGAACCGCGCCATGCCCCGCGAAATCGTGCGCTCCGCCGTTGCCCGATC
>JBEKGV010000329.1:0-5553 GCA_050012615.1 Acetobacteraceae bacterium
GCCTGCTCATATGTCTCGTTCTCGCGGCTTCGATAACGTGGTTCATCGTCACCTCGCGGCAGAACGTCATCAACGGCGCCCTTCGCGAAATGCGCAACGATGCACTGCTGCTGGCGGAGGACGAAGACCGGATCCTGCAGACCGCCGCCGCGGTCCAACTCAACCTGATCAGAAGCATGCGCGAAATCGGCATCGATACGCCGGAGAAGTTCGAGCAATTCATGGCCTCGCGGGAGGCGCATAAGAGTCTCAGCGACCGGATCGCCGGGTTGCCGTATATCGCCGCGCTCTCGCTATCGGACCGGAATGGCGGGCTGCTCAACTTCTCCCGCGCCTGGCCGCCGCCGGCGGTCAACGACGCGGATCGTGACTTCATTCGAGAACTGACAGGCGACAAAGGCCCGCAAACATACATCAGCGAGCCGTCGCTCAGCAAAACCACTGGCCAGTGGACCATCTATCTCAGCCGAAGGTTCGAGGCCGACGATGGGCAGTTGATCGGCTTCGTGCTCAGCACGATCCAGATTGACTATTTCGAACAGTTTTTCGCGCGCCTTCCGCTCACCGGCGACGGTTCGTTCGCACTGTTCCGGCGCGACGGCATGCTGCTGGCGCGCTATCCGCATGTCGATCCCGAGATCGGCAAGATGTTCGCCGCCACGATGAATTTCACCCTCCTTCTGGACGTGATGGACATTGGCGAGATCCGCCAGATCAGCGCCCTCGACGGCAAGGATCGGCTGATCGTACCGCACGAGATGGTACACTTTCCTCTGATCGTAACGGTCTCCGATACGATGGGTTCGATACTTCGCACGTGGCGTGACGAAGTTCGAATCCTCATCGCGACAACGGTCCTGCTGGAGTTGGTGATCGCGGGCACTATTTTGCTGGCGGTGCGTCACCTCCGGAGCCGGGAGCGGCTTCAGGCGGCGGAAACAGCCCAAACGCGAGCCGAGGGCGATCTCGCGCTCGCGGGGGAACGTGAGCGCGCCGCTTATGCCTTGCACACGCGGGAGCAGCGCCTCGACATGGCGGTGCAAAACATGTTGCAGGGCCTTCTCATGGTCGACCACAACGGGACGGTCCTGGTCGTGAACCGCCGTTTTATTGAGCTTTGGAACCTGCCGCCGCACCTCGCCACTCCAGGCATCACCTATGCCGAGCTGACCCGGATCGTCGTGTCGGAAGGCAACATTCGACCGGAAGATATGACTGAAGTCCTGCAGCGGCGGGAGGAAATGACCGGTCAGAATGCGCGGTCGACCGTGGTCTGGGTACTCTCCGACGGCCGCGCCTTCACAGTGACCCACCAACCCATGGAAGAGGGTTGGCTTTCTACCTACGAGGACGTCACCGAGCGCCGCACGGCCGAAGCCAGGATCGCGCACCTCGCCCGCCATGATGCATTGACTGACCTGCCAAATCGCGTGCTGTTCCACGAATCGCTTGGACATGCATTGGCATTCGCACGCCGGGGCCACCTGTTGGCGCTGCATTGCCTCGACCTGGATCAATTCAAAGCGGTGAACGATACGCTGGGGCATCCCATTGGCGATGGCTTGTTGCGAGCCGTCGCCCAACGCCTGCGAGACGGACTGCGCGAAACCGACACGGTTGCCCGCCTTGGCGGCGATGAATTCGCCATCGTACAGACCGCGATTCAGTCCCCGATCGATGCCACCGGGTTAGCCGGCAGACTGATCGATCTGATCAACGCCCCGTTCGAAATCGACGGACACCAGATCGTCGTCGGGACCAGCATCGGTATCGTGCTCGCGCCGCAGGACGGTGTGGATGCCGATCAGCTGCTGAAATGCGCCGACCTGGCACTGTATCGGGCCAAAGGCGACGGGCGCGGCGTCTATCGGTTGTTCCAAACCGAAATGGACGAGGCCATGCAGGCACGCCGCGTTTTGGAACTCGACCTCCGCCAGGCACTGCAGGCAGGGCAATTGGAGTTATTCTATCAGCCGCAGATCGATGTGCGCGCCCGCCGGGTCGCAGGCTGCGAAGCACTGCTGCGCTGGCGGCATCCGTCCAAGGGCTTGATCCCGCCCGATCGGTTCATCCCCCTCGCCGAGGAGACCGGCCTGATCGTGCCGATCGGCGAGTGGGTGCTGCGCCAGGCCTGCGCCGCCGCCGCGGAATGGCCGGGGGAGTTGAAGGTCGCGGTCAATCTGTCAGCGGTACAATTCAAGAGCCGCAATTTGGTCGACGCCGTCGTCCTCGCACTGCGCGAGGCCGGTCTGCCCGCCAGCCGGCTGGAGCTCGAGATCACCGAGACGGTGATGCTGCGGGATACCGACGCGACGTTGGCGACATTGCATGAATTGCGTGTACTGGGCGTCCATATCGCCATGGACGATTTCGGCACCGGCTATTCGTCGATGAGTTATCTCCGGCGCTTCCCATTCGACCGCATCAAGATCGACCAGTCCTTCATCCGCGAACTGGGCAAGCAGAAGGATTGCGCCGCGATCGTGCGTGCCGCGATCTCGCTCGGTCACGACCTGGGCATGGAAGTCACCGCCGAGGGGGTAGAGACGCGGCAGCAACTCGATACCCTCGAGCGAGCCGGTTGCACCGAGATCCAAGGCTACTTGTTCAGCCGCCCCGTCCCTGCCTCCAGGCTGATCGACCTTCTGCGATCGATGCCTATACTCGAAGAACTTTGGCCGCCATCCGACGCGTACCCGTCCGGCGTGCATTTTCCACTCGGTCCGGTTGAGGCGAGGAGCGATCTGCACGTAGCCCTCTGAGCCTCATGTCGCTTTTGCCGCTTCGCGGGGGTACTCGATCAACCGCCGCGACGGTTCAATCGCCAATGGCGCATGCCCGTGTGACAGCACGCAACCATCACTCCGGCGACTTCAAAGCCGTCTGGTCCACGTACGGCTTCATCAACGCATCGGCCTGCTTCTGGGCCTCGGCCATCGCCGCCTCCGGAGACGTCTTGCCCGACAGCACCGCCTGCACCCCGTCCTCCAGCGCCTTTCGCACCGCCACCGTGTTGTAGGTGGAGAACCACCCGCGCGCATAAACCAGTTGATCCAGCGCGACCTTGGCATCGGGGTGCTCGCCCAGATACGCCTTCATGTCAGGCAAATCGTAAGCCGCGATCCGCGGCGAGAAATACCCGGTAAACCGGCTCCAGCCGCCGGCGATCTCCGGACTGACCAGCCATTTCACCAAAGTCCATGCCGCCGCCTGCCGCTCCGGCGTGTTCCCCTTGGGCAGAATTAAACTGGCGCCCCCGATCGGCGCCGCGTTCACCAGAGCACGCGGCAAAAACGCCACCCGATATGGCGTCTTCATATTTTCCCGGACAAACGACAACGAACCGGTGGACAGCACCATCATCGCCGTACGCCCCTGAAAGAAAGCCGTCGTCACCGCGTTGGCGTCCGTCACACCCTCCGGCATTACTTTCCACTTATGCACCAGAGCATCGATGAACCGCACCGCCCCGATCGTCGTGGGTTCGTTATAATAAACTTCTCCGCCGTAGCCTGGATTGTAGTATTCGCCGCCATTCGACATGGCGAACCCGCTGACGATCCAGCCCAGGTAATCGTAGGTGCCAGGAAACATCAGCCCCCATCGGGACGTTTGCCCGCCGTCGTGCTTCGCCAGCTTGCGCAGATCGTCCACCCAATCCTGCCAGGTGATCGGCGGATGGTCCGGATCGAGCCCCGCCTCCTTGAAAGCATCGACACTGTAATAAAGCAGCGGCGTCGAATTCTGGAACGGCACGCCATACACGTGCCCCCTCTCCATCGCGTTCAATCGGAGTGCCGGCCAGAACTCCTCCATGAACCGCGCCGGCGTCTGACCATCGTTCGCGATCAGTTCATCGAACGCGATGGCCTCGTCGTTGATGACGTATTCCCGCACGAAATTGGCGCTCATGATGACGGCGGCCGGAGGCCGGCCGGCCTGGATCGCGGCATGCGTTTTCACGTTGGTATCGTCGTAGCTGCCGGTATAGACGGCGGTGACGTGAATGTCGGGATGTTCCTGATCAAACCGCTCGATGAGACGCTGCATCTCCACCGCCAGCTTGCCTTGCACGGGAACGGGAAAGAACAGATCGATATCGGTCGCCGCCCTCGCCCGCTGAGGCACCGTGGCGAACAACAGCGCGACCGACAGAACGAAGGCGGACGGAACGGAGCCAGAAGGAACGGAGCCAGACAGAAAACGCATCATTGATCCCCTCATTTGATGCCGGAGGCCTCACTTGATCCCGGAGCCCTCACTTGATCCCGGAGTAAGTGAAACTCGCGACAAATTGTTTTTGGAACAGCACGAACAGCACCAACAGCGGCGCCGCCACCAGAAACGTTCCGGCAGCGACAACGCCCCATTCCGACCCGGCCTCGGCACCCGAAGTGAACGACGCCAGTCCGACCGTCAGTACCTGATTGGACGGCGAGGACGTCGCCATCAGCGGCCACAGGAACTCGTTCCAGTGCGACGTGATCGAAACGATCGCGAACGCGGCAAGCCCGGGACGGGCGAGCGGCAGCAGCACGCGGACGATGATCTGCAACCGGGTCGCGCCGTCCACCAGCGCGGCTTCCTCATATTCGCGTGGAATGTTGCGGAATGTCTGGCGCATCAGGAACACGCCGAACGCCGAGGCGAAGTAAGGCGCCATCACTCCCGCCAACGTGTCGTACAGGTGCAGCGCGACCAGAGTGCTCATGTTCGGCACGATCAGGATCGGCGGCACCAGCATCAATTGCAGCAGGAAGGCGTAGAACAGCACCTCCTTGCCGGCGAACCGCAGCCGCGCGAACGCATAGCCCGCGAGGCTGACCGTGACGCATTGCACCGCGAGGATGCCGCCGCAAAGCAAGATCGTGTTGCCGTACCAAAGCGGGAAATGCCCTGACTCCCAGGCGTCGACAAAATTCGAAAAGCTGAACGGCGGAGTCGGCAGCAACGACGCGAGATCCGCCGAGCCGGCGCTGTCTTGCCGCAGACTGGCCAGCGCCATCCAGGCGAACGGTACAGCCCAGAGCAGTGCCGCCGCGCAGGGCAGCAACAACAACAAGGCATTACGTTTCATAGTGGATCCCGCGCTCCAGGCTGCGCAGCGATATCATCGACAGAGCGAACAGGAACGCCACGCTGACCACCGTCGCGGCCGACGCCAGCCCGACATCGTAGTTCTGATGCGCCTGCTGATAGATGTAATACAGCACGAGCGCGGTCGAATCGGACGGCCCTCCCTGCGTCATGACGATGACGTGATCGACCTGTGTCAGCACATTCAGCATCGCGATGATCAGGACGAATGCCAGCGTCGGACCAAGCAGCGGCAGAGTGATGCGAAAGAACCGCTGCACCGGACCCGCGCCGTCGATCTTCGCCGCGTCGATCAGTTCTCCCGGGATGCCAGCCAGGCCGGCAAGAAAAAACAGCATGTAATAACCCGTGTTCTTCCACACCGTGATCGCGATGATCGAGCCCAGAGCGAGAGACGGGTCGCCAAGCCAATTGGTCTGCTCGAGGCCAAGTGGAGCCAGATAATGGTCCAGCAGC
>JBEKGV010000330.1:0-5551 GCA_050012615.1 Acetobacteraceae bacterium
GCATTGCCGATCAGATGGAACACAGGCAGCATGTCACGCGGCCTTTTCTGCTTCGACCGTTTCGCTACCGACCCGGCTAAAATTCACGGCCTCCGCGGCAGGCGGCCGCCTCGCGTGAGTGCCGGCGAATTTCCGCCACTCGATCACACCGACATCGGTCCTCGACAAACGTTCCGGGCCGGGTACAAGCGCCTCGACCATCGTTTTGTCCTGATCGGAGAACATCCGGTCATGCGCCCAACCGCGCCAAAGATAATAATGGACTCGATCGTATATCTCGCGCCAGCGTCCGAGCCTTCGCCACGTGTTGATGTTGAAGCAACGCGTCGTATTCGCATCGACTGGCACGGCCCATTGCACCAGAGCGTATTCGCCGCTCAACCGGCCTACCACGACAAGTCCGGGCAACCAAACCTCCGACTGGTTGCGGACGCCGTAGACCTGATGCGCCTTGGAATTCTCGAAACCCCGCACATTGCCGCGCCCGGTCGGCCGCAGCACGCGCCACCACTCGTTGTTGGGAAAGTGGCCAAGTCCAGGATAGTCGGCGCTGGTCATGCCGCCGGTGCGCTTGATGGCGATGCCTTTGTTGCCGTCGATCGGCGCCGGACTGAGCGACAGCGCGAACGGCAGCACCGGCTGCAACAGCAATTCCGGCGAGTTGCGATGCACGTACTGCCCGTGATGATCCTGCGGCCAATTGTCGACCAGCGCACGCCAGTTGCAGCGGTAATCGGTATACATCGAGATCGCGAAGAAACGATCCTGCCGTCCCACATATTCCGGCACGTCGTCTTCAAGCACTGACGGCTCCATCGTGCCAGGCCACACCCAGATCAGGCCGGCGAACTCGCGCACCGGATAGCTGCGGACCGAGACCTTGCGCTCGATCGGCGCGTTCGGTCCCTCCATCAGTGCCGCGACGAGTTGCCCGCTGGCACCGTCGAATGTCCAGCCATGGTAAGGACAGCTGATCGTGCCGCTGCCTTTATATGCGCACTCTCCGGCCGACAGTTTCACGCCGCGATGTGGACAGCGATCGTCGAGCGCGAACAATTTTCCACCATCGCGGAACAGCACGATGTCGCGGCCAACCAACCGCACGGCACGCGGCTTTCGCCTGACCTCGCGAGCGGTCACGATCGGATACCAGTAGTTCTCGAAGCCTGATTTCGGAATGCCGAAGCGGCGGTACGGCATTTCGCCAGGATCATCGTGGTCGTCGTCGCGCGCGGTCTCGGCCATCGGGGCTCCTGTCCTTGGTCAACCGACCGGTTTGATTGTGCAATCCATATGCCACCCGTCGCCTGGCTGCCGTCACGGGCGTGATGACAATGTCGGTGTTCATGGTGCCCCCAGCGTCTCCGTCCCGGCCGCCTGAGCGGCGGCACGCAACGCCTGATCGAGCGTGGCGAGTGGCAATTGCCTCCGGCGCGCGAGTTCCAGATAGGCCGCGTCATAGACGGTCAGCCGGAACTGGTCGGACAGGCGCAGCGTCGTGCTCCAGGCGTGCGCGTCGGTTTCCCCGTCGATACTGATTGCCATCGCCGCGAGTTCGGCCAGGGCATTGTCGCGGAATGCGGCGTCGATGCGCTAGCGGCGCGGTGCCATCTGCAAGCCGTTGGCGATCTCCAGCCGCCAGAGCGCCGGCACCACGGCGCCCTCCTCCACCACGCGATCCAGAACCGCATCGGCGCCGGCGGTGCGCTCGTCCTCGAAATACCAGCTGAGCGCCAGCGAGGGATCGAGCACCAGACTCATCGGCGGCCCTCATTGATCAGATCCTTGATCTTCAGCCGGCCGAGCGTGACGCCTTTGCTCATCGCGCGAATGCGCTGAGCCGCGGCACGCGCCGCGTCGCGGTTGAAGCCCGCCCGCGACGGCACCAGCCGCGCCACCTCCTTGCCATGGCGGGTGATCGTCACTTCTTCGCCGTGCTCGACCCAGTCGAGCAACCGGCCGAATTTGTTCTTCGCCTCGAAAGCACCGATTTCACGCACGAGGGTTCCCCTGTACAAGCTAGCTACCGTCTGGACTAAGGCGCCGCGGTCAGGAAGTCGAATGCGGTCAGCGCGTGCACGAGCGTTACTGTTTCCAGCTCCTCGATCAGAACGTGCTCGTCACTGCCGCCCATGTTGTACGGCGTCGGACCGTAGACCACCGTCGGACAGCCGGCCGCTCGATAAAGCCGTGCGTCGGAAGCTCCAATCCGCATATTGATCGCGGGCGCGGAGCCCAGTACCTCCGCCGCCACAGCCGCGCAGCGTTGGACGATCTCCTCGCCCGGATCGGTATAATTCGGCTCCACGCAGCGCAGCACGCGCCAACTGACGCCGTCTCGCCCATCGAGTGCCGCATGCAGCGCCGTTCGCGCGACCGACGTCGATACGCCCACCGGCAGCCGGGCGTCCACGGCGGCGCGAGCGCTGGCCGGCACGAGGTTCGGCAGCGTGCCCCCATCGACACGCGCGACATTGACGGTGACGGACGACAACACATCCGCTTCGCCAATACCGCACAGTGACTCTGACAACGGCTTCGCCGCGGCGATCGCTTCGGTGAGGGCCGCGGGCGCATCCGGCCGCAGCGCGCGAACGTTTGCCAAAGCGTCCAACGCACCGCGCAGCCGATCGATGGCATTCACGCCGAGATGCACGTGCGCACCATGCGCGGCGCGGCCCGCAGCCTCGATCTCAATCCAGAGGAAACCCTTTTCACCGAAGCGCAGCACTTGCGGCGAGCCCACGTCGCCCACGATCACCGCATCGCCAACCGCATGCGGCACCGTCTCGATCAAATGCTGCGTTCCCAGCGCGCCCATGCTTTCCTCATCGCCGGCCAGAGTGAGCACGGCCTCCCCCGCCCACAGCGCATGATGCTCGGCGAGCAGCGACAGCGCGACCATGGAACAGGCGATGCCGGCCTTCATGTCGGCCGCACCTCGGCCAAACAGCCGCCCGTCGCGCAGTTCCCCCGCCGGGTTGGTGGTCCAGGCCGCGGGATCTCCCAGCGGATAGGTATCGAGGTGGCCGTTGAAGACGATACGTCTTCCAGGTCTCGCGCCGTGCACGCGCGCGACAAGGTTCATGACGGTATCGGAACCGTGATGAAAGGATATCTCCGCTGTTGGTATCAGTTGCGCCAGCAACGTCGCGGCTGTTCGCGCGATCACCCGCGTGTCGTTCGGCGGGTTGGGAGAAGCGGCCGCCACCAGCCGCAACGCGAGTTCCGCGGCCTTGCCGCTTTGGGCCGCCGCGCCGGCGGCGAACGTCGTACGATCGGCCTCGCTCACGCCTCGATCACGTCCGCCACCGCGCCGGCCAACTCCGCGTGGTGCTCGACGGGATACACGTATTCACCAAGCCGATTGACGCAAATCGACGCGATAACGAGCGCCGCTCCAGCACCGATCAGAGCGGTGTCATAGGACCCGGCCAGCTGATAAATCAGCCCGCCAAGGAACGGCCCGATGGCCGTGCCCAGGCCGAAGATCATGAAGAAGTAGCCGTAGATTTCGCCGAAGCAGCGATGCCCGAAATAGCGGCTGATCAGGAATGCGATCAGATCGATCTCGGTGCCGAGCCCCAGCCCCATCAACACCACTCCGACGACGGGTAAGCCGCCGGATGCGGTGGAGAGAAGCCCGAACCCGACCACCGGCGCCAGAAAGAACACCGTCGCGATATACGGGGCGAAGATCCTGTCGACGAGAAACCCGGCGAGAAGCCGCCCGGACAAAGTCGCGAGGCCAAACGTACCCAGTGTCGCCGTCGCGGCGGCGGCAGAGAGGCCATGATCGGTCAGCAGCGGAACGACATGCGCTGTCATTCCGTTGATCGCCAGGGCGACCAGGAAGAACACCACCCCCAATACCCAAAACCTCCCTGTCCCCGCCGCTTCCCGAGCCGTCAATCCTGAGCCTGACGCATGCTCGCGCCGTTCGCCTTCACCGGGACGCGGTTCCCGTATCCACAACGCGACCGCGGGAAATGCGATCGCGACCGTCATGATCGCCAGAATGACGTAGGTGCCGCGCCAGCCATATTGGTCGATCAACACTCTGGACAGTTGAGGCAAGACAATCGCACCGAGCCCGACGCCCGCCATGGCGATCCCCAATGCCAATCCACGACGCCGGTCGAACCAGGCCGCGATCGCCTTGGCATAGCTCAAAGGGGTCTGGATCGCGCTCGCCGCGCCCGCGAGGCTGGCGAGGATCGCGAACACCCACAGCGAATGTGGAGACAGCCCGAGCAGTCCCAGAAAGCCCGCGTAGATCACGATCCCCGGCAGCGCCACGGCCCGAATGCCCCAGCGATCCATCAACCGGCCAAACACCGGAACCGCGAGGGCGGCCAGGAATGGGCCGATCGACAGCGCGAATGACGCGGTGCCGCGGTCCCATCCCATATCCGCCATGACCGGTTTGAGGAACACGCCAAAGGTCAAGGTCAGGACAGGACCGTTGCAGACGAACAAGCCGGCCGCGGCGCCGGCGACCACCCACCACGGATTGGTGAACCTGAACCACATTTGTGCTTTCATGCGGCGCATCCTCCTTCTGCCCGATGTTCCAGGCTTATTCGCGCGAGGATGTGTCGCGCGAACCCGTTCGGCAAGAGACGGCGCGGTGTGCGAGATGGCGCTCTGTGCAGCTTCCATTTATCGTCATGGCCCGGCCCCCGCCTTCGCAGGGGTAAACTCGTCCGTGCAGATCACCGCATCACCGCCATAAACCACGATATTCACCGCCCCGCGCGCACTCGATCCGAAAGTCCCGCAGACTTTTGCACAACCATCAGCGCCTCGTCCCAGTTGAAGTTGCGATACACCGCCGCCAGGTTCGCATAGGGCGGCGACTGCGCGAACAACTGGAACGTCAGCCGATGGCCCGCATAGTCGGAGTTCAACAGATCCCGAGCGAACGCCAGTAACTTCCGCCGATCCTCAGCCTGCCAGCTGTCGTTCACGGTATAGAATTTCTCCATCCACGGCGCGGTCTCCGGATCGCGAAATACCGCGGCATCCGGCGTCACGCAGATCTGGCCGCCGCAGAGTTCGCGTGCGATATGCATCATATGGTGCAGTTGCGACGACGCCAGCACCCGGCCGCTCATCAGCAGGGATTGGTTCGGCATCAGCAACCCTTCCGGGCTGCGTACGGCGGTGGCGATCGCGGCGGTGAGGTGCGCGTTGATCCCTTCCCGGTAACAGGCCAGCAGAGCGAGTTTCTCCTGCACCGCCTGCTGGTGATCCAATCCGGTTTGCCGAACATTGAACAACGCGGCGCCGATCATGAAATCGGCCAGCCTGATGTTCCGCTGCACGAAGGCGAACGCGCTATACCGATGCAGCGTCGCTCGGATGAACGTCGCCGCTTTGGTATGGCGGTAAAACAGCACGTCGTCCCACGGGATCAGGACGTTGTCGAAAATCAACAACGTGTCCACTTCGTCGAACCGGTTGGACAGCGGGTAATCCTCCAGCGGCGCGCGCCCCGCGAACCCCGTGCGGCAGATGAATTTCAGGTTCGGTGCGCTCAGATTACAAA
>JBEKGV010000331.1:0-9910 GCA_050012615.1 Acetobacteraceae bacterium
CGACGCCAGCTTTCTTCGACGAAAGCAAAACAAAATCGATTGCCTTCGGAATAATCTCCCGCGGCCGTAGTCTTATGTTCCGTCGGTCAATGACGGGAACCAAAGAGATGGTCCTCCAAACACCGGCACCATTCGAACGGATCGGATGGTCCTCAACTGAAGGAGTATTGACCATGAACACCACCAAAACACTCATGCTGGCCGCGGTGGCCGCTTTGTCGCTCGGCCTCGGCACCGCGATGGCGCAAAGCGAATCAAACGGCAACTCGGGCGTTCCATACTGGACACTCGCACGGCAGGCCGACGCCCTCCGGCAAGCCGAGGCTCGCAACGACGCTCGGGTTCAGTACGGCTCGTCCGACGTTGGCACGGCGAAATCCGGGCTCGGTCATGTTCTGCCTTTCGGCGGCGACTTTGGCGACCTCGCGAACCCCGGCTAAACCACCAGGTATGACGGTGAACAAAGGGCCGGTGTTCGCACCGGCCTTTTTCGCATACGCGGAGGCATTTACCGGCTGTGAAACGCGTCAGAGGCTGGGCCGCGAAACGGCGCTCAAAGGTGATCCTGCGCCATTGCTGTTTGATGCATTGATGTCACGAAGATTTTTTCCCTTTGTTCCGGCGGATCCTGGTTCAATTCAACCGGTCGCCGCCGATCAGTGCCAGTCCCTCCGCAACCGAAACAAATTCGCTGCCTCCGGTGATCCGGTCGACGCCAAATCGTTTCACGAACAGCTCGCGTACGGCCGGCACGAGCGACGTGCCGCCGGTCAGGAACACATGATCCACCTCGTTCTCGCGCAATCCGGCTTCGGTCAGAGCCACCTGCACGGTGCCATCAATGCGCGCGATATCTTCAGCGATCCATTGCTCGAAGTCGTGGCGCCTGATGGTCTCGTCGATCGCGAAGCCGGCATGTGTGAAGCGGAGCACAGCGGTGTCGGCGCGGGACAGTTCGGCTTTCACCTCGGAGACGGCTCGGTACAGCGCATAGCCCAATTCATCGCGAATGAGGCGCAGCAAGGCCCGCAGGCGATCCGGGTGCGCGGCGGTGCGCGCCACCGCTTCGATATCGCGCATCGTGCGTGGAGCGCGCATCAGCGACAGGCGATGCCAGCGTGCGAAACTCGAGTAATATTCCGGTGGCACCGGCAGATCGGTATCGAACAATCGATATGTGGTGCCTTTGCCCAGTCGAGGGGAGATGAGGCGATCGACGATACGGTAGTCGAATGTGTCGCCAGCGATACCAATACCCGAATGGCCCAGTGGCTCCACGCGGCGATTGCTACGCGGTTCGAAGCGGAGCACCGAAAAATCGCTGGTGCCGCCGCCGAAGTCACCGATCAGCACAACCGCCGGAGCAGTGAGGCCGCGCACGAAGCGGTACCCGGCGGCTTCCGGCTCCAACGCGGTCTGGACATCGGTCCAACCGGCGGCGGCGTAAGCCGTGCGCAACCGCCGCTCGCCGAGGTCGTCGTCGGGCGCATCGCCGGCGAACCGCACCGGACGGCCGGCGATCAACACGGTGCCTGGAGGTTGCGCGCTGTGTTTCGGCAGGATCCCTCGCAGAAACAGCGCGATGAGATCTTCCAGCGTGAAGGTGCGGCCGAACACTCGGGTCTCGGTGAAGCTCCGCTGCGCCAGATAAGTCTTGAGCGACATCATCAGGCGGCTTTCGAGCGGATCGTCGAGATAAGCCTCGATCGCCTCCGGCCCGATCGCGTGGCGCAGTATGGCACGGTCCCTCGGCCCGTCATTCCAGAAGCAGAGCACCGAGCGGATGACGTCCAGTTCCTGCGCGCCCAGATTGTAGCGCACCGTGGACGTATTTCCGTCCGGATCCAGGAACGAGACAACGCTGTTGGTTGTCCCGAAGTCGACGCCGATCGCGGTCATACGGTGCCCCATTGCCGAAGAGGCCGGACGAAAATCTGTCCCGACCCGCGTTGCGGCGCGTGTTACAGGGCGTGCCGCAAGCTGACAACTCGGTCATGTCACCCGGGGCCCTTTCAGCCTGGCGGAACCGTGGAGGCGGGAAAAGCTGGGTTGACACATACCTACGAGTGGGTATGGTTTATCCCACCAGTCGGTGTGGAGCACATGCAGCACCATCAATCGAAGGCGAAACTTCTGGCCGCGACGATCAAGGTTGTCCGGACAAAGGGATACAACGCGACGCGCATCGAGGATGTGTGCGCCGAAGCCGGCCTGACCAAGGGCAGTTTCTTCCACCACTTCAAGAGCAAAGACGATCTCGCCCTGGCCGCGTTGGAGCATTGGAAAGCGTCCTCGGGCGAGTTGTTCGCGAACGCGCCCTATCATATCGCGACAGATCCGCTCGATCGCGTCCTCGCCTATATCGATTTTCGCAAGACGATCCTGACCGGCGAACTGCCCGAGTTCACCTGTTTCGCCGGCACCATGGTGCAGGAAACCTACGCCACCTATCCA
Organism: Acetobacteraceae bacterium; assembly: GCA_050012615.1. GTDB lineage: Bacteria > Pseudomonadota > Alphaproteobacteria > Acetobacterales > Acetobacteraceae > Rhodopila. Next base: position 2,455 of record JBEKGV010000331.1, read on the forward strand.
ACGCTTCGAGCCGCGTGCGAAAGCAGCATTTGCGGACACGCGAAGACGCTCGAGGCGGATATCGAAGAGGCGATGCGGAAATACGAGGTCACCGAGGCAGTTACCGCCGCCAGCCTGGCCCGTCATACACAGTGCGTCATCCAGGGCGCTTTCATTCTCGCGAAGGCGAGGGGAAGCGCCGCCGTCGCCCTGGAGAGCATCGACCACCTGCGCCGCTATTTCACCCTTTTGTTTCGGGCGCCGAAGAAACGTCGATCCGCGCGGGATCAGCGGAAAGCGCGCCCGCGCAGCGCCTGACAGACACCGGGGAAGGAGAACCGTGATGAAAGTTTATTGGATCAGGGCGCAGGCCCCGCGCCGGGTGCTCGCTTTGCTCAAGCATCTGAATGTGGATGCCGAGTTCGTAGAGATCGATATGATGGCGGGAGGCTTCGAAGACCCGGCATATGTGATGCTCAATCCCAACAAGAAGGCGCCCACTCTGGTCGACGGCGATGTGGTGTTGTGGGAATCGTCGGCGATCATGGCCTATCTTTGCATCAAGTACAACTCGGATATGTGGCCGGCACACAACCCCGCCGAGCAAATTGAGGTGCTGCGCTGGTTGTCCTGGTGCGACTCACATTGGTCGCCGCCGGTATCGAGTTTTTACTTCGAGCATATCGTGAAAACGACCTTCGGCCTTGGCCCGCCTGACAGATCCAAATTCGAGGCACGCATTCCCGATCTCATGAGATATGCCAAAGTACTGGACGGGCACCTCGACGGACTTACTTATGTCGCGTGCGGCCGACTCACCATCGCCGATTTTCAGCTGGCGTCCATGGCGAGCTACTGGCGCGAGGCCGAAATGCCAATGGAGTCATTTCGCAACATCGTCCGCTGGATCGATGGCCTGATGCGCCTGCCAGCCTGGGCCGATCCCTGGCCAGCCGGCGCTTAACCGTCCAGCACGCCGTTTGATGCCCCGCCCCTGCCGGAATTCGCCCCGGAATTCGCGCCCAAAGTCACGACGACATTGTTACTCACCGGGCTGCTGCCGAGTGACTACGTTGGCGGCATGATCAATAACGAAGACAGCACGATCCGTATCACGACACTCGTGCCAGGCGGCTTCCGTCCGGCGCTCACCATGAGGAGGAGAACACCATGAACTCTCACTATCGCTGGGTTATCGTCGCCGCCGGCGGGTTCATGGGTTGTGTCGCGATCGGCTCGATCTTTTCGCTGCCGGTGTTCCTGCAGCCGATGTCGGCCGCGACCGGCTGGTCGCGCACCGCGATTTCGTTGGCGATGACACTCGACTTCGTCACGATGGGCATCGCCAGTTTCGGCTGGGGCATGTTGATGGACCGTTTCGGGCCGCGTCCCGTTCTGCTGGCCGGCAGCTCTGTTCTGGGCCTGGGCCTGGTGTTGGCCAGCCGATCGTCCACGGTCGAGGAGTTTCAGCTCCTGTATGGCGTTTTGGTCGGAGCCGGTGGAGGCGCCATTTTCGCACCGCTGATGGCGACCGTCACCGGATGGTTCGACCGCCATCGTAGCCTCGCGGTGTCTTTGGTCTCGGCGGGCATGGGTGTGGCGCCCATGACCGTGGCCCCCATCGCGGCGAGACTCGTTTCGGTATACGATTGGCGCTTCTCGCAGCTATTGATTGGCCTCGCGGTCTGGGTGCTGCTGCTGCCCGCGGCTTTCCTGGTGCGCCGCGCGCCCGGGCTGACGGCCAACGGCCCGGGCGCGGCGGCGCAACGTCGAGCGGCGGAGCCACAAATGACCGTGCGGGCAGCGTTGACATCGCCGCAATTCGGCGTGCTTGCCCTCACCTATTTCCTGTGCTGCGCGACCCATTCCGGCCCGCTGTTCCACACCGTGAGTTATGCGATCTCCTGCGGTCTGCCGGTCGCGGCGGCGGTCTCGATCTACAGCGTAGAGGGACTTTCCGGGTTGGTGGGACGAATTGCGTTTGGATTGCTCGGCGACAGGTTCGGGGCAAAGCGGACGTTCGTTTCCGGGCTATTGCTGCAAGCCACAGCTGTCGCCTGCTATTTCTTCGTGCGGGAGCAGGCAGAGTTCTACTCGGTAGCGGTGGTCTTTGGGTTCGCTTACGCGGGGATAATGCCGCTTTACTCGGTGCTCATGCGCGAGAACTTTCCCCTGGCGATCATAGGCACCGTCATCGGCGCCGCCTCCATGGCGTCAAGCCTGGGCATGGCGCTGGGGCCGCTGGCCGGCGGGGTGATCTTCGATACGTATGGGACTTACGGGCGGCTCTATATTGGATCCAGCCTGATCGGGCTCGCTGCCGTGGCGGTCATGCTTACGTTCAGACCAGCGCGGCAGCCGCGCGAAATCTCGACATATTCGATCCCCTCACCGTGACCGTGCCGCGAGCGGCGGCTTATACCAACCGGCGAATGGATTGACCGATCGGCACGGTCACCCAACACGTCACCGCCGAGCTTGACACCACGGCCAAAAGGTTGCGGGCACGGCGTGCGACAAGCGGAAACCGTGTCGGGCAAGGAGCGCGGTTCAGAGTCCGAGGTCCGAGAGGCTGGGGTGGTCAGCGGGTCTGGGGCCCGATCGATCCCAGTTGAACTTTCGATCAGCTTGCGTGATCGGGAGATCGTTGATGCAGGCGAGGCGCCGCTGCATCAATCCGCTCTGTGCGAATTCCCAATTTTCGTTGCCATACGAGCGGAACCAATTGCCTGAATCATCATGCCATTCGTACGCGAAGCGCACCGCGATGCGGTTGCCGGTGAATGCCCAAAGTTCCTTGATCAGCCGATAGTCAAGTTCCTTCACCCATTTCCGTGTCAGGAACGCCACGATCTCGCTCCGGCCTTTGATGAATTCCGAACGGTTCCGCCAATAGCTGTCGGGCGTATAGACAAGTGAGACCTTTTCCGGATCGCAGGAATTCCACCCATCCTCCGCCCCTCGAACCTTCTGGGAGGCAGTCTCGCGAGTGAAGGGGGGAAGCGGCGGACGGAGCTCAGTCATCGATCATTCTCCGGGTTTTGATGTGACCCAGCGTGGCGCTCGCATCGGGCTAGTACTCACAATCGCGAAAGGCGGACGGCCATGACATGGGGGTATGTCGCGCTTCAACGATTTTGGATGGTACGCGAACGGGAGGCGCCAGGTCTTTCGTGACCGCACAGCTTTTTGTTGGAACGAACGTCGGTCTCGCGCGTGTCTGGGCGACGTCCAGCGGTGCATGTACACCTCCGTCCAACAAGCTAGTATTTTGAAGGCCGCACCGCGGCCGCGCCTCGGTGATATGGCCAAGGCGCCAGCATCAAACCCAGAGCCCAGCCAACATAGAATCGCACATCGGTCCAAAATTCCGGCGCGTCGTAGATTTCGCGATGGTCGGCGTGGGAGAGCGTGAAGACGGCATCGAGCAGCAGCGCGATCGCCAACCAGATCGCGGCCACGAGTGCCACGAGCCGCGCGCATCGAGCAAACGCATGCTCTCCAGGCTTCCTGAGCAGCATTCGATATCCCAGACAAAGGATCACCGCGCACGGGATGGCGGTGGTGATCACATCGTGGGTTGACCAATCAAACAGTAAGCCGGCCAGCCACGGCGAGGCGGCTCCTATCACGCCCATGGGCACCCGAAGCCAACGCTGCCAGACGCACAGCCAGGCGAGCGTTACGGCGAACGGCACAAAGGCCCACTCGGTCACCAACATGATCCCGGCCGCGAGCGCCGAGTTCGCCCCAACATCACTACCGCGCCCGGACACGAAGGCGGTGATGGCGTCATGCAGGCAGACCGATGCCAGCGCGAACGCCAGGCTCAGGCTCGCGGTGAACACCACTTTGCGCGGCTCGCCATCGCCACCCTCGTGATGTCGCGCCGGGCGCAACTGGTCGCGGATGCGCTCCATCGCCGGTTCGACAAAAAAGGCCAGGATCAGTCCGATCAACAGGGCGGAGAAGAATTCCGTCCAGCTGGGATGGGCCAGCGCGATCCGCAGCCCCTGCCAGATGAATTCCGGCGCCGCGCCACAAATCGCGACCCACAGCGACGCGGCCAATGCGGATGTGCCCGCGTACACCGCTGTCGCCAATGGCGGCCAAAGCGATCGGTGAGCAGACGCTCGGTTAGCAGACGCTCGGTTAGCAGACGGGGACTTAACTCGCCACGGCATGACACTGAACGCGTAACGGTAGCGCTCTCGTACCACAAGCGATGCTTTGTCGCCGGCCGAGCGGCGGCTTGCGGATGTCATGCGGTCTGTGTTGCTGATAAGCTCCCGCGACTACCGGAAAGCACGTGTCTTGTCCGTTTTCCTCTCCTCCCTGCCGCTCTGGCTTTCGTTCTGCCTTGTCGTTGTCGCCACCACGTTGGCGGCGATGGCCGGCCCGCTGATCGTCCGGCGCACGGTCGGGCTGGAGCGGCTGGTCACCAACAACGAGGTCGCCGGATTCAAGTTCGCGGTCATCGGTGTGATTTACGCGGTGCTGCTCGGCTTCGTGGTGATCGTGGTATGGGAGAAGTTCCGCGACGCCGAAGCCGCCGCTGGCAGAGAGGCCTCGGCCGTGGTCGCGGTCCACCGCCTGTCGCAAGGGCTCACCGCGGAAGCGGGAGGCACGGTCCGGCGGCGCCTGACCGACTACGTCCAGGTGGCGATCGCGGACGATTGGCGTGCGATGGCCAAGGGCAAGACCACCCAAAAGGCGGGAGTGGCGCTGGATGGACTGTATGCGGCCGTGCTCGCGATCAGGCCGGACGGGCTCCGCGAGCTGGCGATCATGAACGACCTGCTGACCAACCTGGACGCCATCACGCAGTCCCGCCGCACGCGGCTGGTGCTGGCGACGGGCATCGTTCCGGGCGTGCTGTGGGTGGTGCTGCTCGGGGGTGCCGTCGTCACTCTGGGCTTCACGTTCTTCTTCGGCTCGCAGAGCATTCGCGCGCAGACCCTGATGACGGGAATGCTCGCCGCGATCATCTTCATGGCGTTGTTCGTGGCCATTGAGATCGACCACCCGTTCACCGGCCCCGTGAGCGTCGGGCCGGAGGCGCTACGGAGTGCGCTGGAAGCGTTCGGCGATACGCATTGACCGGCACGTGGTCTGCACTGAGACCATTCGCGCAAGCGGCCTCGCGCCCCAGGCGGTCATCCGGTATCACGACACCGACGACGGTATCCTCGATGCCGGCTTCCTTTGGCCGCTGTCCCTTCCTGTCTTCCTAGAAGAAGACATAAGACCGGACCACGACGTTCTTGCGGCACCTTGCGTCGGCGGGCGCGGTCGGGTCGATACAGGCGGTATGGAAAGACCAGCGCGAGACAGAGCCGTCGGTCACCGAATCATAGCACTTGAGCATCGAGACCTCGGTGGGCGTCTGGTGCGGAAACCAATACCACTCGTGGTCGGGGCGATAGGTGAAGCGCGTGGTCTCGCCGACGCGGTCGTCATAGATCCGGTAGTTGGTGATGTATGGCTGGTCGGCGAACGACGGCCAGGCGCACAGCACGAAGGGAAACTGCTCGACCGTCTCCATCGGCTTGGCGAGATTGAGCGACATGAACCGCCGCGACATCTTCTTGTCGGCCTCTTCCTCCGTGTAGTGCTGCTCGCGACCGAAGTTCCGCAGGTTTTTGGTGAGCAGTTCGCGGCAGCGCACGCGGCCGCTGTTGTCGTTCAGGTCGTTGTGCACAAGGGTGGCGTAACGGGCATTCACACCCGGGTTCTTGTTGTCCTGGTCTTCCGTGCGGTCGCCCGCGTAGTCCTTGTCGAAGACGTCGTGATTGTAGACCAGCGCGTCGGTCGCGTCCGGAAAAAACTCGAGCAGGAGCTTCTCGATCTCGGGGTAGAACACGCGCTCCACTTCCGCCGAATCGTAGAAGTTCGGGCACTTCGACTCGAGGTGCGCCAGCGAGACACCCAGCCGGTCCATGCATTCGGGGCTATCGGGCGAGAGGCCCGGGTAGTACTCGCCGATGCGCCGCGCGTCGCGCATCACCTGCGGGAACCAAAGGTCCCGCTTCCGGTTGTCCTGCTCGTTCTTGCGCAGGATCGCCGCCACGCCGGTGCGCGCCGGGTCCCGCCAGACAGCGTTGGAGGAGACGATGGACCAGGTCGGCCGGTCGTAGACGGTATAGGGCAGCGGCACCGCCACGCCGCCTTCGGGGGCCTTGATGGCGTTGTTCCTGCGAATGTAGTCGGCGCACTCGTCAAATTTCCGGAACCCGACGCCCCACCTTGTCTTGATCGGGGCTCCCGGCGGCGCGTTGTCGATCATCTCGGTAACGCGCTGACCCTCGCCCTCCGCGATCTCGGTGAGCGCGTCCTGGATCGCCATGGTGGTTCCCGCATCGCCGTCGCGGTCGAACGCCATGTAGGACAGGCCGCCGTTCGCCGCGATGGGCGGCGGCTGTCCCGCCGTGCGCTCGAGCGACGGCACATAGGCCGGCGACGCTCTCTCCGTGTCGGCCACGACGTTGTTGTCGGCGACATCGAACTGGCTCATGGCACACCTCCGGTTATTTCGGCCTCACCGTGGCACACCGAGCCTGAGTGTTCCAGACCATGATTTTCCGGCAGGCTCCCATTTTCCGTTACAGTGGATTGTATCCGGGTTTCTTGTACAGCTTATCCGATTTCGCGAGAATGTCCGGCTTAAAGACCTCTTCGGTCCAATCCGCCGGCGCGATGTCTTCAATACTCACGGAAACAGCATCCTCCGTGCAATTGGCGCCGGCCATCACGGCTTTCGTCACCTCCTCGGCAAGTCGTGCTTTTTGCTGCTCCGATCTTCCGGCCTGGAGCTTCACGATCACGTGGGGCATTTCGTTCGTCCTTCGCTCAGTATTCCCGCCGCCTCGGCGACACGACTGCTCAGCCGCGGTATTGCTCGTCGGTCACCTTCTCCATCCAGTCGACAACCTTGCCGTCCAGCGCTTCCTGGAGGGCGATATGGGTCATGGCCGTGGTTGGCCCGGCGCCGTGCCAGTGCTTCTCGCCCGGCGAGAACCAGACGACGTCGCCCGGCCGGATTTCCTCGACTGGTCCGCTCTCGCGTTGGACCCGGCCGCAACCGGCTGTGACGATCAACGTCTGACCCAGAGGATGCGTATGCCAGGCGGTCCGGGCGCCCGGCTCGAACGTGACGCTGGCGCCCCGGACACGCGCCGGATCGGGTGCCTGAAACAGCGGGTCGATACGGACCGTGCCGGTGAAATAGTCAGCCGCTCCCTTGCCGGAAGGCTGTGAACCGCTTCGTTTGATTTCCATTGTCTGGTCTCCATTGTTTGCCGGACGCCTTACGGGGATTTCGCAGCCAGGTTCGCGCCCGCTCATGCGCATGGGGCATTTAGGAAGTGCGCTTCCCAAAGAACAGGAGCTTAAATCCAAATGAACCTATAAGCGGGCCTTCAGAATGCCGCGAACGGACCTGAGCGACATCGCGGCCTTGCTCGCCGTGGACCGACAG
>JBEKGV010000332.1:0-5508 GCA_050012615.1 Acetobacteraceae bacterium
GCTGCACGGTGACATCGAGACTCTCGACCGGATGAGCGGTGATGATCCGTTGAATGTCCTCGAACGACCTGATGGGCTGGCCGGCGATATCGACAATCCGGTCATTGGCCAGCAATCCGGCTTTCGCGGCGGCACCGTTGGGCAACACCTCGCCGATTACCGGTGAGGTTACCGGACGGCCGACGGCGATGAACAAGCCGGCGAACAGGACCATGGCCAGGATGAAATTCGCGGCCGGACCTGCCGCCACGATGATGGCTCGGGAGAGCACGGATTTCTCGTGAAATGTCCGGCCGGGTTTCCAGCTCGCGCGGACTTCCTCCGATACCTCCTCCGGGCGTTCCTGGCCGTGCATCTTGACGTAGCCGCCAAGCGGCAGCCAGGAAATGCGCCACTCGGTACCGAGGTGGTCGTACCAGCTGGCGATCGTCCGGCCGAACCCGATCGAAAACGTCTCCACGTAAACGCCGCGCCACCGGGCCGCGAGGTAATGGCCCAGTTCGTGAAAGAAGACGAGAACGCCGAGCACCACGACGAAGGCGGCGACGGTGCGAATGAGATCGGGGAAAATATGCGGCACAGGACGGCTTCTTTCAGGTCACATGAGTGGGGACGTCGCTTCGGCGGTTTCGTTCAGGCGGCTTTCGCCGTGGCGAATTCGCCGGCGGCGCGACGGGCTTCTTCGTCGAGAGCGATCACCTGATCCAGCGTCGACGCGGCCGGCGTTCCGAGCATATCGAGGACTCTCTCAACCGTCTCCACGATATCGAGAAAGCCGATCCTTCGCTGCAGGAAAGCCTCGACCGCGACCTCGTTGGCGGCGCTGAGAATGGCGGGAGTTCCGCCCCCCGCCCGCAAGGCATCGCGGGCCAGCCGCAGCGCGGGGAAGCGGATCAAATCAGGCTCCTCAAAGTCCAGACGGCTGACCGCCGCCAGATCCAGTCTCCGCGACACCGTCGCCATCCGTTCCGGCCAGGCCAGCGTATGAGCAATCGGAATGCGCATGTCGGGGGAGCCGAGCTGCGCCATCACCGATCCGTCATGGTAACAAACCATCCCATGAACGACCGATTGCGGATGCACCAGGACATCGATTTTGGTCTCGTCCAGGCTGAACAGGCGGGCCGCCTCGATGAGTTCGAGACCCTTGTTCATGATCGTCGCCGAATCGATGCTGATCTTGGCGCCCATCGACCATATGGGGTGACGGAGAGCGTTTTCCACGGTGGCGCGCGCCATCTCTTCCAGGGAAGCTGTGCGGAACGGACCACCGGATGCCGTCAGGATGATCCGCTCTATGGCACCGTGATTGCCGTCGGCCATCGATTGGAAAATCGCGTTGTGTTCGGAATCGACCGGAAGCAGTGTCGCTCCCGCCTCGGCCACCGCGCGCAACATGACCTCCCCGGCGCAGACCAGGGCTTCCTTGTTGGCGAGGGCCACCGCTTTGCCGCGTTTCACGGCGGCGAGGGTCGAGGCGAGGCCGACGGCCCCGGTGATCGCCGCCATGGTCCAGTCGGCGTCGAGTTCAGCCGCCTCGACGACTGCCGCGGGTCCGGCGGCGCAATGGATGCCGGTGCCCGCCAAAGCATCGCACAGCGCCTGAAAACATGTGGGGTCGGCCACCACGGCCCGTTCGGCGTGCAAAGCCCTGGCTTGCTCCGCCAGCAGCGCGGCGTTGCGTCCGGCGACCAGGGCCCGAACCTTGAAGCGGCCCGGCTCCGCGCCCAAAAGCAAATCGATCGTTTGCGTGCCTACACTGCCGGTGCAACCCAGAACGCTAACCGTGCGGGGCGCTCCGTCGGCCGGACCGTTCGGTCCCGGGTTCATCGCCACAAAACTACTCCTCGTCCGGCAGTGAGTGCCAGCAACGCAGCGACCGGCGCCACCGCGAGCAACGCGTCGAGTCGATCCAGCAGGCCACCATGCCCGGGAATGATACTGCCAGAATCCTTAACGCCAAAATGGCGCTTCAGAGCGCTCTCCAACAGGTCCCCCGCCTGCGAAATGATTCCGAGGACGATCGTCAGTGCAACGACATGTGATGGCGAGTATCCTGACGAAAGGCAAGCCGCCGCCGCGAGGCCAGCCAGCACGGCACACAATAGTCCTCCCGCCGCGCCGGACCAGGTCTTTCCGGGCGAGATCGACGGGACCATTTTCTTGCCGCCGACCAGGCGCCCGATCATGTAGGCGCCGACATCGCTGGCCCAGATCAACGTCAGGATGAACAGCGTGTTCGCCAGTCCGGCGTCCGGGTCAGCCCGCAGCCAGGACACCGCGACCGCCGCGAGGCCGAGATACGGAAAGCCGAGGGCAAGGTTGAACCCGGCGCCCATCGCGGCGGCAACCGTCCCGGCCAGCACCAGCAGCAATCCAATCGCCGGTAACCCGAGCCCGCCGCAGACGGCGGCGGCGGCGATGACCGTCATCATCGCGAAGCCGGAGACCGTCGTGATCCCGCGGCCGCACATGGTCGTCCATTCACTCACCAGCAGGAGGCAGGCGACCGCCACCAGCAGCAGGAATGCGTATCCGCCGACCCATACGCAGAGCAACGCGACCGGCAGCAATACAAGCGCGGTCCGGAGGCGGCGGGTCAGATCGCTCCAGCGGGACGACCCAAGGGAAGCCGGATGGGACGCCCGATTGGACGGTGTGTCAGGCAGGGCGGGCTCCGAAGCGGCGCTCCCTCCGCGCGAATTCCGCCAGCGCGGCGGCGAAATGCTCGGCCGCGAAATCCGGCCACAAGACATCCTGGAACACCAGCTCGGCATAGGCCGCCTGCCACAGCAGGAAATTCGAGAGCCGCCGTTCGCCGGAGGTCCGGATGATCAGATCCGGATCGGGCATGTCGGCGGTGGCGAGGAAGCCCGCGAACACCTTCTCGTCCAGCTTCTCCGGATCGAGGATGCCGGCCCGCACAGCCTCCGCGGCAGCTCGCGCCGCCGCCACGATTTCCGCCCGCGCGCCATAAGACAGAGCGATCGTCAGGTTGAGCCGCTCGTTATGGGTGGTGCCGCGTTCGGCGTCACGCAGATCGCTCTGGATGCCGCCGTCGAAGCGGCAGCGATCGCCGATGAAGCGGAGCCGGACACCGTTCGCCGTCAGTTCGGCGATCTCGCTGCGCAGGTACTGCCGAAGCAGGCCGGTCAGGTCGAGCACCTCGTCGGCCGGCCGGCGCCAGTTCTCGCTGCTGACCGCAGAGATGGTCAGCGCTTTGACGTCCTGAGTGATCGCCGCCTCGATCACCCGCCGCACGGCACGCGCGCCCTCGCGATGCCCAGCGATTCTGGGCAAATGGCGGGCGGCAGCCCATCTTCCGTTGCCATCCATGATGATGGCGACATGTGCGGGCGGCGGCTCGGCGGACCCGGACTGGGTCCGTCTGGCCATGATGGGTTGGGTTGAGGTCGACATACTCTCCGTTCAGACCTGGCGGATGTCCTTTTCCTTGTCCGAGAGCGCGTCGTCGACCTTTTTCACGTATTGGTCGGTCAGTTTCTGCACCTCGTCGGACCAGGTCTTGGCGAGATCCTCGCCGATCTCGTGTTTTCTCTCGTATCCCTTGATTTGTTCCATGCCGTCGCGGCGCACGCCACGCACCGAGATCCTGGCGCCTTCGCCATATTTGTGGGCCGTTCTCGCCAGTTCCTCGCGACGCTGGGTCGTGAGTTGCGGGATCGGGATTCGCACCAGCATGCCGTCGGCGGCGGGATTGAGACCGAGGCCCGAGTCGCGGATCGCCTTCTCCACGGCCGAGACCATCGATTTGTCCCAGACCTGCACGGTCAGCATCCGCGGCTCCGGCGCGCCGATGGTGCCGACCTGGTTCAGCGGCATCTCCTGTCCATAGGCCAGGACTTTCACCGGTTCCAACAATCCCGGGTGAGCACGTCCGGTGCGCAGGCCGGAGAACTCCCGTCGGAGCGTCTCCAGAGCGCCATCCATGCGGCGGGTGAGGTCTTCTTTCAGGACTTTGATGTCGGCGGGCATTTTGCGTCCCTCCCAATCAACCGAGGTCAGACATTACGTAAGCGGCGGCCCATTTTGCCAGCGGTCCATCTGATCCGAAGCTCAGGCCAGGTCCATGATCCCCGGCGTCGGCGGTACGGGCCGTCTGGCCTCGCGCTCTTCGAGGATACGCGTGAACTTGCCCTCACCCCGCATCACCTGAGCGAACGCGCCGGCCGCGTGGATATTGAATACGATGATCGGCAGGCGGTTTTCCCTCGCGAGACTGATCGCCGCCGCGTCCATCACCTGGAGATCCTTGGCGAGCACGTCATGATAGGAAAGCCGGTCATAGCGTGTCGCATCCGGTACCTTTCGTGGATCGGCGGAGTAAACACCATCCACCTGAGTACCTTTCAGCAGAGCATCACAATTCATCTCGGCTGCGCGCAAGGCGGCCGCGGTGTCCGTGGTGAAGAATGGATTGCCCGTGCCGGCGCCGAAAATGACGACGCGGCCCTTTTCCATGTGCCGCTCGGCGCGGCGGCGGATATAGGGCTCGCAGACACTGGCCATCGGAATGGCGGACTGAACCCGGGTCGGCACGTTCAGACGCTCCAGCGCGTTCTGCATCGCCAGCGCGTTCATCACCGTCGCCAGCATTCCCATATAGTCCGCCTGGGCTCGGTCCATCCCTTTCGATGCGCCGGAAACGCCGCGGAAAATGTTGCCGCCGCCAATGACGACAGAGACCTGGACACCCATCGCCACCACATCGCCGATATCACGGGCGATGCCCGAAACCATATCGGTGTCGAGCCCATACTCCCGCTCACCCAATAGCGCCTCGCCGGAGAGTTTGAGCAGGACGCGCCGGTAAAGAGGGGCCTGATTCATGGTTTCCCTGTCAGTTGCCCGTCGGGACGACTTCCGCGGGGTGGACGAATTCCCCCGGACAAATCCCCCCGAGAAAAATCCCGTGTGACGAATCGCGGCGGTAGGCCGGAAGTGCGGTGCAACCTATAGACGTGCGCCCCGAGGAACAAGATGAAGCATGGTGAATCAGGGGGATTTCGGCCCCTTGCGCCCGCGGTCTCGGTTCCCTATCCGGCGAACATGGACGATGCGCTCTCCGCCGAGGCGGAACTCCGCCGCTTGCTCGACATCATGGCCGCGCTGCGCGACCCGGCGACCGGTTGCCCGTGGGACAAGGAGCAGAGCTTCGACACGATCGCGCCCTATACGATCGAGGAAGCCTATGAGGTCGCCGACTCGATCGCCCGCCGCGACTTCGCCTCGCTGCCCGACGAACTGGGCGATCTGCTGTTCCAGGTCGTGTATCACGCGCGGATGGCCGAGGAGGCGGGGTATTTCGGGTTTACCGAGGTGGCCCGCGCGATCAGCGACAAAATGATCCGGCGTCATCCGCACGTGTTTGGTGACGCGGCCGCTCGCGACACGGCGGCGCAGACTTCGGCGTGGGAGGCGCAGAAATCCGCCGAGCGGGCGGATCGGCTCGAGACCGGCACGCTGGCCGGAGTACCGGTCGGACTT